>CAILBQ010000692.1 GCA_903832475.1 uncultured Acidobacteriota bacterium
CAGGTCGAGCTGTTTGCCCAGGACACGGTGGTCGCGCTAGGCCGCCTCTTCCAGCCGCGCAAAATGCGCATCCAGCTCCTTCTGTGTGAAGAACGCAGTCCCGTAAATCCGCTGCAGTTGCGGATTCTTCTCATCTCCCAGCCAGTAGGCTCCAGCCAGGTTGGTGACCTTGACAGCCTTCACCCTCCCCGTCGAGGGTACGTGCGGCCCGCGACAAAAATCGACGAAGTTCCCATTGCGATAAAAGCTGACCTGGTCTCCCGGATGCGTGAACTTGGCAACAAAATGAGTCTTCATGAAGTCGCCATCGTGCTCAAACTCTGCCAGGGCGTCTTCGCGCAGCGTCGTTTCGCGCACAAACTTCTCATCGCGCGCAATGACCTCGGCCATCTTCGCTTGAATGGCCGCCAGATCTTCCGGCGTGAACGGCGTTTCACGATAGAAGTCGTAAAAAAAACCTTGATCCGTTGCCGGTCCATGCCCCAGCTTGGTCTCCGGGAACAACTCCAGAACTGCCGTCGCCATGACATGCGCCGCCGAGTGCCGCACCACTTTGAGCGCTTCGGGGTCCGTCTCTTTGAGCAGAGCCAGCCGCGTATCTTCCGTCAATGGAGTGGAAAGATCCACCAGCCGCGAACCCGATTCCGATGCCGAGTACATCGCCGCGTCGCTTGCCGAATCGGAAGCCGTGTCCTCATTGCCAGTCATCTCCCCGGTCGCGTCCACCGGCGTTAACCGCGCCACGACAGAAACAGCCGCCAGGCGCGGCGAAATCGAATTGGCAATGTCCAGCGGCGTCGTGCCCGAAGGCACCTCGCGCACCGAACCGTCAGGGAGATGAACAGCGATCGTTGGCACACTCATGAGTCAGGTTTTCCTCGGTATCTCGCGCGAGCTATTTCGGCTCAACGGGAACTCCTCAGAATATACCGGGATGCCTCGGAACGATTGCCTCTCCCGCTCCGTACCTCCAAAAGTCTCTTCCCAATTGAAATCAGCGCTCGGAAGACGACGGCTGTTCGAAAGAGGCAATTTCGCATGAAATTCACCCACCGTATCCCGAGCCGCATTTTTGCCGTGCTCGCACTCCTCGCAGTCATGGCTGTATCCGTTCTACAAGCGCAGCCCCCGATTCAGCCCACTACCGACATAACGAAAGTCCCTCCCGCCGCGCAGCCCGGTTCAACCTTCAATGCTGACGCAGCGACCGATGCCTACATGAGCATGATCCCTGCCGCCGCCAAGGCGCGTTCTGACGCATATTTCGAGGGCGGCTACTGGCTCATCCTCTGGGACTTTCTCTACGCCTCCGTCCTGTACCTCATTCTGCTGCAAACCGGCCTCTCGGCGAAGATGCGCGACTTTGCCGTCCGCCTCACCCGCTTCCGCTGGATTCAAATCATGATCTACATGGCCGAATTCATGCTCATCACTACCCTCCTCGGTTTCCCGCTGGAGTTCTATGAAAACTTTGTTCGCGAACACAAATACGGTCTTGCTACCCAGACCCTTGGCCCCTGGCTAGGTGATGAAGGCAAAGCTTTCCTGGTTAACCTCGTCATGGCGGCGATCTTCGTCCCGCTTCTCTTCCTAATCGTGCGCAAATACAAACGCACCTGGTGGATTTGGGGCTCGATTGCGTCTTTCGTCATCACCGTCATTGCCGTTGCCATCGGTCCCGTCTTCCTGCAGCCCATCTTCAACAAAGTTGAACGCCTGAACGATCCCAAGATCACGGCGCCCATTCTGCGCCTGGCGCACGCCAATGGCATCCCCACTAACGATGTCTGGCAGATCGACGCCAGCAAGCAGACCAACCGCATGAGCGCCAACGTCAGCGGCTTTGCCAATACCATGCGCATCACGCTCAACGACAACCTGCTCCGCCGCGGGTCGCCGGAAGAGATTCAGGCCGTCATGGGTCATGAAATGGGTCATTACGTCCTCAACCACGTCGTCAAGGAGCTCATATTCTTGATCATCGTGATCTTCGCGTCTTTCGCCTACCTCTACTGGGGACTCGGCTGGGCGCTCTCGCGCTGGGGCGACCGCTGGAAGGTCCATGAGGTGAGCGACCCCGCCGTTTTGCCCCTCGTCTTCCTGATGTCCGGCATCCTCTTCTTCGTCCTCACGCCCATCAACAACACCGAAATTCGCAGCCAGGAAAAAGAAGCCGACATGTTTGGCCTGAACGCGGCGCGCCAGCCGGACGGCTTTGCCCAGGCCGCGATTCACCTCGGCGAATATCGCAAGATGCACCCAGGTCCTGTCGAAGAATGGATATTCTTCGATCACCCGAGCGGTTACAATCGCATTCACTCGGCCATGGTTTGGAAGGGCGAAAACCGCCAGCTCTTCGAACCCGCGCTCAAGCCCGCGACCCCCTGATCTCGCGAGCAGCCAGCTGAGCAAGGGCCCCGCATTCCAAAGGCAAGCTATATGCGTTGGATTTCCCTGATCGGCTGGCTCGTTCTCTGCTTTGCCGTCGCTGGCATCAGCGGCAGTTGGACAGCTGTTGAAATCCCCACCTGGTACCGCTCCCTGCTGCGGCCGGCAATCGCTCCGCCCAACTGGATCTTCGGCCCGGTATGGTCCGTCCTCTATGCCCTCATGGCGATCGCTGCCTGGCTCATCAGCCAATTACCGAACTCCAAAGAACGAACCGTAGCCCTGCTCCTCTTCTGCCTTCAACTTGCACTCAATTTTGCGTGGTCCTGGCTCTTCTTCCATCTCCATCGCACCGGCATCGCAGTCGTCGAAAACGTGCTTTTATGGGTCTGCATTCTGGCCACCATCGCTGCTTTCCTGCCTCTTTCCCGCATCGCGGGATGGCTGCTCGTGCCCTACATTGCCTGGGTCAGTTTCGCCATCCTGCTCAATTTCGAGTTCTGGCGGATTAACAAGCAGAGTTAGCCCTCTGTCAGCCTCGCAGCTACCCGAAATCCTTCAATTTGAGAAACGGTAACCAGTGCCCTAGCACTGTAGTGGGAGAGCTGTCTGTCCGTGTGGGATGACCTCTGCCGCCAACGACCGTCGTTGTTCCCGGCACGGGGAATGTCGCAATTTCATTCACAGGGCTAACTTCAAAGTGTGGCCGGAAAACAACCGGCGGAAAGCTAAGAGAGGACCACCCCATGCAAGTACTGTTGAAGAGTTCAGATTCCGCTGTCGAAACTCGTTGCAGCGTCTGTGGTCAAGGATTCGTGATGTTCTGGGAACGCCAGACGAAGATGGAGCGCGCCGAAGCTCTCCGCGAAATCGACAACACGCTTCGTCATCATCACCACAACGGCGCCACCACCAATGCTCACCCAGTCAAAGGGTTCCTGGTTCCCGAATGGAACGGCCCCATCGCCTTCTCCGGAGCGGCTATCCTCGGAAACGCTCCCGTCTGGGCTCTTTAGTTTCGAAGTTTTCACGCGCAACGGACGGCTCAGTCCGACACATTCAGTTTCGGGAGAAAGGACTTCACCGTCCGGCCTTCCGAAGGCGGCAGATATCTCGGGGGAGGAATCTGCCGCAGCTTCTAAATGGGTGGCCCACTGTGGCCACCCATTCTTTTTGGTCGTTCCCTGCCCGCACGTATCTGCCTGACATCCCCCGCGCCCGCTATGTGACTCGCTGGTATGACGGAAGTCACATGGTATCCTTAACATAGATATCGAACCGTGGGTACTATGCCAGAATCCATGGCTGTACGTTTGCGGCTTGGTCGGATGCGCCCAGCTTTCCGCTCAGCTATACAACACCAATCGGAATAAGGGACGAAACCACCGTGAAAGCTTTGCAAATTCTTCTCGCCAGTACGTTGATGCTCCCCCTCGCATCCTGGACTCAGGAACCTGCGCCGCTGGCTGCGGGAACCGTCGCACCGGTCGCCCCTCACGTAGGACTTGCGCCCGGTGATCAGGTGGACGTTCACTTGTACGACTTCCCGGAATTGGGCGGAGTTATTCATGCCCACGTTGACGCAGACGGCACTGTTCATCTGCCGTACGCCGGAACAGTGGATGCTCGTGGAAAATCGCCAGAAGAGCTTCAGAACGCGATTGGCGACGCGCTCAAAACCAAAGGCATCGTCAAAGATCCCAACGTCACGGTAGAGGTCCTTGCCGCGGTCAACATGACTGTTCAGGTCATGGGTGAAGTGCATACCCCGCGTTCCGTTCCTGTATTTGCCCCAATGCCCGTTTCCTATCTTCTCAGCCAGGCTGGCGGCACTACCAATTTCGCCACCCACACGGTAACCATTCTCCGCAACGGCAATGACGCGCCGATCTCAGTCGAATACGACGCCAATGCTCCCACAACCGCGGCGCTCAACACCGTCGTGCAGCCTGGCGATGTCGTCTCGGTGAGCAGCCGCGGCGTTTTTTTTGTCGCTGGAGAAGTGAATCGTCCGGGCATCTTCCCCATCGGCGGGTCGATGACAGGAGGAATGCTGGCGTCCGCTCCAGTGAAGAACATGACACTGCTGGAAGCCCTTGCTCAGGCCGGCGGTATCACTCCCGTCGCTGCCCGCTCCCAGATGCGCATCCTGCGCACACAGAATGGCCGTCGCGAAGAGATCAAGGTGGATGAGGTCAAGCTCTATAAGGGTGAGGTCGCCGATCCTATCATTCTTCCCAACGACATCATCTACCTTCCCTCCAGCTACATCCGCCTCGCAACCAACAACCTCTTCGCAACCGCTGTGAGCGGAGTGGTAGCTGCGGTGCAACTCAAAAGCTTCTAGTGTGATGAACTTGGATCTGATGTGAAGAAAAAATATCAAATAGCGGATCTACGTAACTTTTTTGAGCCGCGTTTCTTTACTGGCGGCTTGGTCATAGCAGGTTGCTATTTCGCATGTTGCAAGCTCATCGCTTTGACCGCCGCAGTCCGCGAATCCATCTGCCAGACTGGGCTCATCTCCCGCTCGATGCACATCCTGGAACTTTCTGCTTCCGATTTGATAACGAGGTCCGCGTGACAACGAATCCACAGATGATGGCCAGCAAACTTCCGGAGAGCACCATCCGCTTCTCCGATATTTCGCGCGTCTTGCGCAAGTTTGGCCTGTACCTGATCGCCCTCATGCTCCTGGGCGGTATTCTGGCAACGATCTGGGCAAAGTTCCAGCCTCCGCAGTACGATGCCACAGCCATGGTCCACCTCGACCAACATACCCCCATTAGCATCGGTTCAGCCTCCGGTTCCGGCGACGAATATAACCTCAAACTGCAGACCCAGATTATCGGGTTCCAGACCCCGGAGATCGCGGAAGAAACCTTGCGCAAGTTGAACATTCGCAACCTTGACCTGAAAGCCACGGCGCGTCCCCTGGACTTGAATAACCCCCAGCAACGCGACATCCTGGTTCACCAGTTCCTTGGATCGCTCAGTGTTACTCAGGTTCCGAAATCGGAACTACTTTCCATCCGCTTTCGCAGTCAGAGTCCGGCAATGGCTGCCATTATCGTCAACACCCTCATCGATACGTACATCGGTCATAGCTTCGATCAGCGCTACCGCAGTACACGCGATGTCACTCAATCGCTCAGCCGAGAAATTGACTCCCTCAAGAATCGTATTCAAGCCGAGCAGAATGACCTCCTCAATGCTGAGGCAAAACTGGGCATTCTCTCCCAGGGCCAAACGGGCGGCTCAAGCCTGCTCATCGACGAGACAACAGGTCTCTTGACGCAGCGCGTACGCGTCCAGGCCGAGCGCTTCCTCGCCGAAGCCGAATACGAGGATATGGTCAACCATCCAGATGCCTCGATTCCTGCAGACATCCCGGCTTCGAACTCCCTGCTTTCCCTGCAAAGCCAACTGGCTCAGGCCGAGTCTCAGGCGGCTCTTCTTTCAGACCGCTACGGTCCCAACTATCCGCCGCTCAAGCAGGCGCGCGCCCAGATTGAAAGCCTCAAGAAGAGCGAGGCCGATCTGCGAAACATGGTACTGCGAGGCGCCGCCGAGAACCTCGAAAAAGCAAAGCGCTCCGAACAAGCCATCACTGAGCGACTATCAGCTCTGCAAAAAGAAGCCGAAAACAGAACCCCCGATACGGTTCGCTACGAGATCGCCAAATCCCAATATCTCAGTGACCAGACACTCTATAACGTACTTCTCTCGGCTATTGGAACGGGCGCAATTCAAGCCGGCATGCAGTCGCAGGAGTTGAACCGCTTTGCGCAAGCCGAAGTGCCCGGCATAAAGTCCTTCCCCAACGTCGCCGCCGACGCGACAGCAGGCGCTGCCGCCGGACTCCTCATCGGCCTCAGCATCATCGGCATTATCCTCCTCAACAGCGATACGGTTCAGACCGTCGAACAGGTCGAAGAGGCGCTCCCTATGCCCATCCTGGCCTCGGTCCCCGAATACAAGGAAGATCTCGCCTCCATGCGAGTGTCCGATGAGATCCTGCCCCTGGTCACGCTTCTCGCCCCCCGCTCGGCCGGCACTGAAGCGTATCGACTGCTGCGTACGGCGATCAGCCTGATGCCGGTGCGAGAGGAGCACCGAATCATCTCTCTCACCAGTTGTGGCCCCGGAGAAGGCAAGTCCACCACCTCCCTCAACCTGGCCGTCGTGCTTGCCACCCAGTCAAAGCGAGTGCTCCTGATCGACGCGGATTTGCGCAAACCAACCATCGCACAGCGGCTGAAACTCGCTCCCACCGATCAACCCGGACTCAGCCGGTTCCTTAGTGACTCGACCGTTCTAGCCGAGGATTGCATCCAGCGCGTGCCCGAGGTATCCGGCCTCGATGTCATCCCAGTGCAGGAAGTGCCGCCGTTCCCGTCAGAATTGCTCGGACAAGGTCGGCTTGAACAGCTTCTGGCCTGGGCACGATCGCACTATGACTACGTTCTCATTGATACTCCGCCGGTTCTGCTCGTGACCGACGCCCTGATCATCGCCACTCACTGCGATACTCTCCTGGTTGTCGTTCGCATCGGTGTCGCTCAGAAGCGCGCCCTGCGCCGCATCCGTCAGGATCTTGCAAAATATCCAGGAAAGCAAACCGGCATTGTGGTCAATGCACTCCCGCACAGCGACTCGTATTACGGTGGCTATGGCAATTACCGGAAATACTACGGCGGCAAGGGATACGGCGGCGACAGCTATTATGGAGCGGGATCAGGCTCCTATCTTTCTTCTGCAAAGAAGAAATAAGACTCACGCCATGCCTTCAGGACTCAGTCCTGACGATCCTGGAGGCAGGGACGTTTCCCGTCGCTCAAATGTCCCCGTGCTCGAACCGTAGACTTTCCCTCTCCCGCTTTTGCAAGGCGAATCGAAAGACCTTGGCCCTGCAGCGCTCTTCCCGCTAGAGAAAACGCAGACCGGGATTTGCGGGTTGACGCATGGCAGAGTTCGATAGACCGAGAATAGACGTCAGGTGATTCAGAAGCTGGCTCCAAATGCCTGAGCGGCCGCTTTGCTCGTCAATTGTTTGCGATGATTCGGTCTTCATCTCCTGCTTCCTGCGTTCCGGCTGCACTCGCATATCCGCCACGATCTGCTTCACCTGCAAGCGCAGTTGTTCCGCCTCCACCACGCAGGAACGCACATACTCCGAAACGGAAGTCCCAGATTCCACCGCGCGCTGGCGAAGCAATGCGGTCTCCTCTCCATTCAAGCGAATCGACACCGTCGAGCGTCTGAGATCGGAAATAGCGCCCCGGTTCGAATGAAACGCAGGATCGCGGCGCACCGGTCGCGGCACCGCTGCCGGCGATCGCCTTTGTGCATGCGAAGATTCTCCGGTATCGATTCCCGCTGCGCGTGACTCCGCGCATTTGTTCGCCCTCCCGCCCTTCGACGATGCTTGGCGCGCCTGACGGACCGCTCTTGGCGGACAAGACTTTTCCTCAGTCGGCCACGGCTTATAGGTCACTCCGCCGTCCTCCTGGAATTCGGTCCCGCCCTCCTCGCCGACTGGCCCGAAAACAGCCCTCAGGTTCAGTTGCGGCTCCATTTCACCCGTACCGATTCCCGTCAGCCTTTCCAACAGGCTGGAGAAACTCGTGATCCCTCTTTCCTCATCCACGGCTACACTTGGCGGCATGTGCAGAGAATAGCGCTTGGCAACCTGCACTTCAGCCACAATCGATCAGGACTATCTTGTTGCTTCCCAAAACAAAGGCTTCATGAGCGACATTCCAAATATGGGAATTCAAACCAGCATTCCCGCGATTTCCGTCGCAGGTCGAGGTGGAGAAAAGTAATATCCCTGTCCGTAACGGCAGCCCATCTCCTTCAACAGCCGTAATTGCTCCTCCGTCTCAATACCCTCCGCAACCACCTCCATCCCCATCACTCGCGCCAGTTCCAGGATCGTTTGTACGATCTGCAGCGGCTGCGCTCCGGCGACCATACGCTGCACAAACGATCGATCGATCTTCAATACGTCAAACGGAAACCGGTGCAGGTGACTGAGTGAGCTATAGCCTGTTCCGAAATCGTCCATGTGCAGCGAAACGCCCAGATGATGCAGTCTTCCTAATATCTCAGTGGTTTCCGCCAGGTTGGCGCTCAGACTCGATTCGGTCAGCTCAAGGCCCAATTCCATGGCGGAAAGCCCGTTCTCCTGAAGCCGCGACTCCACCCTCTCCACCAAGCCAGCCTGTGAGAACTGCCGTGCCGAAAGATTGACACAAACTCGCAAAGATCGCATGGCAGCACGCGAGTCTTTCCACGCCCGCAACTGCCGGCAAGCCTCTCCCAGTCCCCAGTCTCCAAGAGGCAGAATCATCCCATTCTGCTCTGCTTCCGGAATGAAGTGGCATGGAGCCACCAGACCTCGTACCGGATGCTGCCAGCGCACCAGGGCTTCCAGGCCGACGACTTTCCCAGTCAGCAATTCCACTTCGGGTTGATAGTGCAAGACAAACTCATCTCGATCCAGTCCGCGATGGAAATCCTCACGCTGCGGCCAGATCGCGGTCGCTTGCCGCAGTTCCTTGGTTTCTTGCGCCGCTGCCTCTTTTTTTCGGTCGCGCCTATGTGTGCGTACACTCTCCCGGCGCTGGCGCAATTCCAATTGGTCTCCTATCAGGTTTGCTGCCTGCTCCATCCACCGTAACCCGTCATGCACCTCGGTCGACCTTTGAGTGACCAGGCATAGGCATCCCACCAGATGCCTTCCGCGAAACTGGATGGGGGCAACAAAAAACCGCTTTGCCTTGACGCCAGCGGCGTCCCCAGCCAATCCATCGTCTTGGCACTCAAACGTAGCACTCTCATTGTCGTTCAATACTTGGCGCGTCCAGCAGTCATAGTCCGATCTCGCGCTAACGGCCTTCCCCGTAATCGTCTGCGTGCAAAACCGGTTGCGATCCACCAGTGTCACCCACGCCGACTCAGCTTCCAGCAGTGAGGACGTCATTCCCACCAGCGCCCGAATGCTCTCCTCCAGCGGCAAATCCAACCAGCCAAACGACGGCATCGCCGGGTCTCGCTCCCCCTCGTCCTCAAACGGCAATGTCTCCAGATTGGAAAGATAAGGCAGCATCGGCTCTCCTGCGGAATACAGCACAGCCCTTTCCCCGCTAAAGGGTCCGGGACTTCCGGTGCTCCTTTCATCGGAGGCATCTGAAGATTCATGACATTACGTGTATCGCTTCACGGCGATTACTTAGGATTGGCAGCCTTCTGGGCAGCGCTCCCAGTCTCCGTCCAGAGGAAGGTCAACTGATCCGCGTAATCCTCGATGAGTTGCCCCGCCGCCACGCCCGCGCTGTGTCCGCTCTTCACGCTGTAATGCAACAGCACCGGTCGCCCGCTGCTGCTTGCCGCCTGCACCAATGGCGTCATCTTTCGCGCATGCAGAGGATCCACCCGCGTATCGCTGTCCCCGGTAAAAAACATGATCGCTGGATACGCTGTGCCTGCCTTGACGTTCTGATACGGCGAATACTTCCGCAAATAAGCAAAGTCCTTCTCGTTCTCCGCCGAACCATATTCCGTGGTCCACAGCCGTCCCATCTCAAACTTCTGATAGCGCAGCATGTCCAGCAGCGGATACCCGCACCAGATCGCCCCGAAAAGATCGGGCCGCTGCGTCATTGCCGCTCCCATCAGCAATCCGCCATTCGAACGGCCGCTGATCGCCAAGTGCGGTGTTGACGTATATTTCTCGGCAATCAGATACTCCGCGGCCGCATAGAAATCATCGAAGACATTCTGTTTCTTCTCAAACATCCCAGCCTTGTGCCATGTCTCGCCATACTCCCCGCCCGCGCGCAGATTGGGCAGCGCGAACCAGCCGCCCTGTTCCATCCATGCCGCCCAAAGCGGATTCCACGCCGGCGTTTCACTCAGGTTGAATCCCCCGTATCCCGTCATCAGCAGGCGAGCACTCCCATCCATGGGAAGGCCTTTTTTTCCGGCCACAAACATGGGAATGCGCGTCCCGTCCTTGGACTTATAAAACACCTGCTTCAACTCGTATTCGCTTGAATCAAACGGCGTCCTGGGCTGCGCAAACACCTCCTGCTTCCCTGTCACGGTGTCATAGCGATCGATAGTCGGCGGCTGAATCAGCGACTGAAAGGTGAAGAAACCATACCGGTCCGCAACCTCTCCACTCAGCCCCGAAGCATCCCCGATCCCTTCGTACCGGATCGATCCCACGCTCTTGCCTTGCAACGTGTAAATTTCCGTATCCGACTTCACATCCTTCAACCGATGCACGAACAGCTTGTGTCCCACAATGCTCGCTCCGTCCATGACGTCCTTGCCCTCAGGAACGATCACATGCCAGGCCTCCGGTGCGATCCCCGGCATCGCCTTCAAAACGCAGCCATTCGAAGCGCGGTAGTCCGTCCGCACATACCATTCGCCATCTGCGTACATCGTTTCAAATCGTGACTCGAAGCCCCACACCAGGATCTCGAACACCGCGTCTGGCTTGGTCAGATCGCGAAACACCACATCCACGCGGCTGGCCGGCACACCGCGATGAATCTCGACCACGAGGTAATGTCCATCCTCGGTCACATGGGCCGAAATCAAATCTCGTTCTTCCAGCGGCTCGCTGTGAAACTCCCGCCCAAACAGCAGCGGATCGGCGCTCACCCGCGTTCCGAACTTGTGCAAATACACCAGGGAGCCCTTGTGCGTAAACCGCGAGTAATAGACGCCGCCTGCATCCTGGCTCCCATTGAAAGCCTGGGCCTTTCCCTGTGCTGGCTTGTGAACCATGCCCTTCGCTGAACTCGTGACCAGATCAATGCTGTTATACCGGTCGGCAGGCAGCGAATCCTCCAGAGTCTTCCCCGTCTTCAAATTGAGAAAGTGCACCTCCTGTTCGTCCGCTCCACCTTGCCTTACGCCATACGCCAGCAGACTTGCGTCTTGCGACACCGCAAGCAGCGACACAGAAGTATTGGGATCGCGGCTCAACGCCGCCGGATCAACCAGTCGGACATCCTTGCCTCGCTCCGCCGTCTGCCCCTTCGGAGGCAAGCCCCCACTTGCACCCGTGGCCCAGCCATGTCGCACATAGATGGAAGACTGCTCTTCGTCCGACAGCCCCTTCATGAAGAAGTAGCTGTCCCCGCGCTGAATCGGCATCGACCAGCTCGTCACATGAATCAGCGGGTCCAGCTTGTCCACCAGCTCCGGTCTGACTCGCGCCTGTTTCAGGTACCGGTCTGTATACGCCATCTGCGCGTCGATGAAGGCGCGAGTCTCGGCGCTCTTGGCGTCTTCCAGCCAGCGATAATCGTCCGTGATCCTGGTCCCGAAGTAGGTATCCACCACAGGATCTTTGTCCGTCGGTGGCGGCGCGGGAAGGTTGATGTGATCCCCACCATGAATCGCCTGGGCCGCCACTAAAGCAGGCCCCACCAGCAGCAGAAAAAACGGCAACAGCAGACGCATCGGCAAGCTCCAATCCCACCACCATACACGCCCGTCCACCGACCTTCACACGTCGGGGTGCCAGTAGGCCGACTACGGGAGATGTGACATCAACAAAAGGCAGGGTGACAATTATTCCTTGGGGTTCTCTGCCAAGGGATGTAGAAGGGTGCGGAAGGACTCAACCTCATGCCTCGCATCAAACAATCCCCTAGTAAAATCGAGCAGAGTGGCCAACACCATCCCAGGGAACACACCGCCTGTCCCAGCGCCGCCCGGCGGAGCCGCAACCGCGTCTTCTTCCCCAGTCGCCCGCGCGCTGCGCCTGCTCAGGCCGTCCCACAGCCACACCGCCTACACCGCGACCGTCCTGCTGATGGTTTCCGCCGTTCTCTCGCGCTTCATGGGACTGGTCCGCGTCAAATACACGACCGAAGTCTTCGGCCGCGGCATGGAAGCCGACGCCCTCAACGCCGCCTTCGTCCTGCCCGACATGATCTCTTACTTCCTGGTCGGCGGGGCGGCTTCCATCACCTTCGTCACCATCCTCACCCGCTACCGCGACACCGGCCGCGAAGCCCAGGGCGAGCGCTCCCTCTCCGTAATCCTCACCACCATGGCCCTGGTTCTGGGCTCTGCGATCCTGTTCGCCGAGATTGCCGCTCCCTGGTTCGTCGCCGCCTACTACCCGCGCTTCGATCCTGGAAAAGCCGCGCTCTGCGTGCGCCTCACGCGCATCCTGCTGCCCGCCCAGTTCTGCTTCTTCGCCGGCGGAGTTTTCGGCGCCGTTCTGCTTGTCCGAAAGCAGTTCTACGCGCAGGCTGTCACCCCGTTGATTTATAACCTCGGCACCATCGTCGGCGGCGTACTGCTCGCTCGCCACATCGGTGTCTCCTCGCTTGCCATTGGCACTGTGGCCGGCGCGATCTTGGGCCCGTTCCTCATCAATGCCGCCGGCGCCTACAAAAACGGCACCCGCTTCACGCCCATCCTCGACTGGCACGACGAAGGCCTGCGCGAATGGGTCCGGCTTTCCGTTCCCTTGATGGTCGGAGTCTCGCTGGTCACGGCTGACAATTGGATCATTGCCCACTTCGCCTCGGCTACGGACGGCGGAGTCTCCATCATGACCTACGCCAAGCAGCTTTTCACCGCGCCCATGGCCGTCCTTGCCCAGGCCGCCGGCGCTGCCTCCATGCCGTTCTTCGCCAAGCTCTGGGCGCAGGACAAGCACTACGAGTTCGCCACCGAAGTTGCGGATTCCGTCTCCCGCGTCGCCGCCCTCGGCCTGCTCGCCGCCTCGGGTATGATCGCCCTCGCCCCGGCGCTGGTTGACCTGCTCCTTCGCGGAGGCCGCTACACCGCTGCCGACACCGCTCAGACCGCCATCTACTTCTCGCTCTTTTCCATCTCGCTCGGCCTCTGGTCCGCGCAGGCCATCTACGCCCGGGCTTTCTACGCCGCCGGCAACACACTCGCCCCCATGGTTGCCGGCACCGTCATCACTGTCATCTCGCTGCCCATCTACGCCGCGCTCTATCGCCTGCAAGGGACTTCAGGACTAGCCATCGCCTCCGACATCGGCATCGCCCTGCAAACCCTCTCGCTGGCGTTTCTGCTCCACCAGCGGCGGATGGTTTCACTCGCCGGCCTCGATTACCGCGAACTCGGCCGCTGCCTCACCGCCGGCCTGGTCAGCGCCACCGCTGTCTGGCTCGCCGTCGCCGGCCTCGGCCGCTTTGTCCCCACCCACACCCGCTGGATGGACGCTGCCATCCTGGTCACCGGCTCCGCTCTCTGGCTCCTCATTACCGGCTTCGTGCTGCAAAGCCTTGGCTCCGCCCTGCCGTCCGTCGCTGGCAAGCGCCTCGGCCTCCGATAAGTCAGCCTCCAAAACGACAAAAGCCCCTGGGATCTCCCAGGGACTTTGTCTCATTGCACTGCTTGCTTCTGAAGCTAGACCTTGACTGCTTCCGGCGTGGCAACCGGCGCACCCGCCTTCGCATCCGGCTTGCGGATATCGATCCCGCCCTTGAAGAACGCGCCATCCTCAATGCTGATACGCGCCGCCGTCACATCGCCGGTCAACGCGCCTTCACTGCGAATGTCTACACGATCGGTCGCAATCACGTTGCCGCGCACCTTGCCCAGCACCACGATCTCGCGCGAAGTGATGTTGGCCGCCACCTGCCCATTGCGCCCCACCGTCACGCGGTTGCCCGGCAGATTGATGGTTCCCTCAACCTTGCCGTCGATGAAAAGCGATTCTGAACCACTGATCTCGCCCTTGATCACGAGACCCTTGCCAATCGTGGCCTGGTCGCCCGTAGGTGCAGAGGTCGCCCGCGCGGGCGGCTCATACGTTGGTGCAGGAGTTGCCGTCGGACGAACCGGCTCGGGGGTAGGAGGCACTGCGGACGATCCGGGCTGACTGGGTTTCCACATAAGTTTCGCTGAATCCTTTCGTGTGCATTTCAAAGGTATAAGACGGGTGAAGCAGGTGCACCACCAATAAATTTATATCCCGTGACCTACCGTCATTGGCCTGCCGACACTGCATCAATACATCTGACTTCTACCGATTGTATCCGCACAGACCACACCTCCGCATTCCCCGTCAATAACCCGCAACGGCCAGACTCAAAGCAGACAACGTCTACAGCGAAAATCTTGCGAAACCGCCCCCCACCCGCGTCATCAGCAAAGTGCTAACCCACTAACTCGCCAAGATTCTATCCGCTGACCCGCCGCATTCGTTACTCTGGACTCTCCCCGGAGGAACCCCTGTGCGCCGTTTCGCTTTCGCAACGCTCTGCCTTTGCCTCACCCCGGTCCTCGCTCAATCCGCCGCCAGTCCCGTCGAAACCCCCTTTGACATCGTTATCGTCAACGGCCACATCATCGACGGCACCGGCTCTCCCTGGTACTCCGGCCAGGTCGGCATCCGCGACGGACATATCGCCGCCATCGGCAACCTCGAAGCGGCGCCCAGAAAGCAGACCATCGACGCCGCCGGCCAGGTCGTCGCCCCGGGCTTCATCGACATGCTCGGCCAGTCCGAGCTCACCATGCTCGTCGAACCCCGCCTTCCGTCCAAGATCTACCAGGGCATCACCACCGAAGTCACCGGCGAAGGCAATTCGGCCGCGCCCCTCAATCCCGCCATGATCGCCGCCGACCAGGCCGGCTACGACCATCTTAAAATCAATCCCGACTGGACTGACTTCCGCGGCTACTTCAGCCGCATCGAGAAGCAGGGCATGGGCATCAACCTTGCCAGCTACGTGGGAGCGACTTCCGTCCGCCGCATGGTCCTCGGCGACGCCGATGTTCAACCCACTCCCGCACAACTTACCCAGATGCAGGCCATCGTCACCCAGGCGATGAAAGACGGCGCCGTCGGCGTGTCCACCTCGCTGCAATACTCGCCCGCGCCTTACGCCAAAACCCCCGAGCTCATTGCTCTCGCCACCGCCAGCAGCCCCTATGGCGGCATCTACGCCACGCATATGCGCTCTGAAGGCGACACCATCCTCGACGCCATCGACGAGGCCGTCCGCATCGGCAAGGAAGGCCACGTTCCCGTCGAGATCTGGCACCTCAAGGCCGCCGGCAAGTCCAACTGGGGGCGCATGCCCGAAATCGTCGCCCGCATCAACGCGGCGCGCAACGCTGGCATCGACGTCGCCGCCGACACCTACGCCTACACTGCCTGGTTTAACACCTTTTCGGCGTTCATCCCACCCTGGGCCCACGACGGCGGCGACACCAAACTGATCGAGCGTTTGAAGGATCCCGCGACCCGCGCCAAAATCCGCGCCGACATGCTCGACCCGAAAGGCGACTGGGACAACGAATGGCAGGAGATCCCCGGACCGGAAGCTATCCAGATCGCCGTCGTCCAGAATCCCGAACTCGTCCCCCTGCAAGGCAAGCGTCTCTCTGAAGTCGCAGCCATGTGGAAAGAAGACGCCATCGACGCACTCTGCGACATCCTCATCAAAGACAAGGCATTCACCGAAGTGGCCGTTTTCGCCATGAGCGAGCCCGACGTCAAACTCGCTCTTCAGCAGCCCTGGGTTTCGGTCGACAACGACTCAGAAGGCGCATCCCCGGAGGGCATCCTGGGCGCCGAACACCCGCATCCCCGTGCCTACGGCACCTTCCCGCGCATCCTCCGCAAGTACGTCCGGGAAGAGCATGCCCTCACGCTCGAAGACGCCATCCGCAAGTTCAGCGCCCTGCCCGCTCAGCGCATGCGCTTCACCGACCGAGGCGTGCTGAAAGAAGGCATGGCCGCCGACATCGTCATCTTCGACCCGGCGACCATCAAGGACCTGTCCACCTTCGAGCAGCCCAACCAGCTAGCCCAGGGCATGCGGTACGTCCTGGTCAACGGCGTACCCGTCATCGCAGAAGGCAAGATGACCGGCAAGCTCCCGGGAAAAGTCCTTCGCGGCGCAGGCTACATCAAGCCCTGACTTTGCTCTTGTTTTCTTTCTGTCATTCCCCTCGGGGAATCTTCTTCCGTTGCCCTAGTACGGAACAAGCGTCTGCACAGCCCATCCCAGCAGCGGCACAGAACCCGCGATCAGCAGTACGATCAGCGCGAAGTAAGAGATGGACATCGCATTAATATGTTCTTTAAACATGTCATGCTTGGCGTGTTCCGCCGCCTGCAGAGGCGTCTCTTGAATGTCTTCCAGCAAGTCGCTTAAAAAGACCGTGACTGGTGAGGGCTTATGGCTCTCGGCCTCGTCATGCCGGCTGCTGACGTGATGTCCATGATGCGCTGCGAATGTTGTTCCCATCGTTCTCCTCCATCGCCGTCAGGCTCCCGCCCGCCGTTGCGATTCCCGATGTCTAAATCTAGAAATCGACAGTGGATGGAGGATGTGAGCGCTGTCACATCTTTCAAAAATTCAAATGGCACTCAATTCAAGCTAGCCAGCCAGAACCCCACGTTGGTTTGGCAAGGCTGGTTTGCCGTAAATGAAGCAGCTCTGTTTGCCGGGGGTGTAGACCACAGAGATCAGCGCTTCCACGGAGCGTCCTGGTCGGTCACCTCGAGATCGGCCCACTCTTCAGTCAGCTCCAACTAGACTCACGACAGCCACTCCGGGCCGATCGGTCTGATGGTTCGCATGGGAATACCAGTAAATCCCTCCAATTGCCGCCAGCAGGATGAGCGCAATAATGACAAACAAGCTGATCGACAAGCCGGTCACATGCTTCTGTACCAGCTCATCGGTCTGATTTGGATCGACCAGATTTCGAGTCGCATCCATCTCATGAGCCTCGCTCGTCACCTCGCGCTTCAGGTCCGAGCCAAACCCTTTTATCTCTTCCTTTACCGTCGGATCGGGCCCCTTGCCCGTCGGTTCATAAGCCATGTCCTTCACCTCCGCAATTTGCTTTACCGGGCAATCCTAGCCATCCCAGACTCGCTTCGATGTCCAATAGAAGTCAGTAGCTCCTCTCCAACTGCATCTCGCGAACACGGCAGCCTCCCAAATGACCTACTCTGATTACATGACGGATCGAGAACTCCTGGGCCACATCGAGCGCGCTGCCGGACGCAAAGCCGGCTACAAACAACTCGTCCGCGAACTCGGCCTGGGTGGCGGCCGGCAGCGCCGCGAACTGCTCGACCAACTCGATCGCATGACCCAGCTCGGCCAGCTCAGCAAAATCGATCGCGAACACTGGGGCATTCCCGTGGCTAAAAGCGCCGTGCCCGCACATCTCCCCGGCACTCGAGACAACCTGATCGCTGGCCGCCTCGACCTGCACCGGGACGGCTTCGGCTTTGTCCGCCCCAACGTCATCGCCGGCCAGAGATCGAGTCAGGACGACGACATCTTCATTCCGCCGCCCGAAATCAACGGCGCCATGCAGGGCGACCAGGTGCTCGTTGAGGTTGGGCCGCCCAAGCGCGACGGCCGCAGAGAAGGCCGCATCGCTCGCATTCTCGAACGCAAGAACCCCACCGTCGTCGGCGTCTTCCACTACGCCAAGAAAGGTCGCCGCGGCGCCTGGCTGCCCGGCGAACATCGCGGCAACTTCGTCACTCCCTCTGACTCGCGCATGACTCAGCCCGTTATGATCCACGAGGGCGACGAAGTCCCCGAAGTTGGCCCCCAGCACCGCGTCCTCGGCTCAGAAGCGCAAGCCGCTGCGTCCCATCATGGAGATCCCGAAGGCCTCAACCTTGAAGGACTCATCGTCGACGTCGAAATCATCTCCTGGCCCACCCCTACCAAGCCCGCCTACGGTCGCGTCATTGAAGTCCTCGGCGACCCCGACGACTTTGGTGTCGACGTGGAAATGATCATCCGCAAGCACCAGCTACCCCGCGTCTTCCCCGAAAAAGTTCTCGCCGAAGCTCGCGCCGTCGCGCATCTAGACCCTGAAGAAGTGAAGCGCCGCCGCGACTTCCGCGACCTGCCTATCGTTACCATCGACGGCAAGACGGCCCGTGACTTCGACGACGCCGTTTTGGTGCGTGAACTCGCCGGCGGCGGCTGGGAACTCCAGGTCCACATCGCCGACGTTGCCGAATATGTCCGGCCAGCTACCGACCTCGACCTCGAAGCCCGTCTGCGCGGCACCAGCGTCTACTTCCCCGACCGCGCCATCCCCATGCTCCCGCAGGAGCTCTCGACCGATATCTGCTCGCTCCGCCCCAACGAAGATCGCCTCGTCCTCAGCTGCCTCATGCGCTTGACCAGCGACGCCCGCATGGAGAGCTACGAAATCGTCGAAGGCGTGATCCGCTCGGCCGCCCGCATGACCTATACCGAGGTCCATGCCATTCTCGAAGGCGATGAATCCACTCGCACCCAGTATTCCGCGCTCGTCCCAGAATTCGAACGCATGCGCGAACTCGCCGGCCGCCTCAACAAGCGCCGCAGTGAACGCGGCAGCATCGACTTCGACCTGCCCGAGCCCATCATTGAATTCGACGAACTGGGCCAGATGCAGGGCGTTTCAAGGGCTGAACGAACCTGGGCTAACCGCCTTATCGAAGAGTTCATGCTCGCCGCCAACGAATGCGTCGCCACCTGGCTAGAAGACCTCGGCGTTCCCTCGATCTACCGCATCCACGAAAAGCCCGACCCGCGTCGGGTCGTCGACTTCGAAGACGCCGCCGCGGCTTTCGGCTATTCCCTCGGCCTCGGCGCGCTCCCCGTTAAGAAATTCCAGGCCAGGGGCGATCGCCGCGAACAGCAGCGCTCCGGTCGCAATGCTCGCGACGCCCGCACCCACGAAGTCCCGGAAGACATCCCCGTGACGCCCAGGATGTACCAGAAACTTTCCGCGCGCATCGCCGGCAAACCCGAAGAGCGCATTCTGAGCTACCTGATACTGCGCTCGCTCAAGCAGGCCCGCTACTCCGAGGTCAACGAAGGGCACTTCGCCCTCGCCGCACCCAGCTACACTCACTTCACTTCGCCCATCCGCCGCTACCCCGACCTCATCGTCCACCGCATAACCAAAGAGCTACTGCGCGCCCACGTCTCAGGGCTCGGAACGGTGGGCGAAATGCGCCATCGCTCGCCGTGGTCTCACGCTAACGAAGGGGACAAGTTCGGCGGCCTGGATTTGCGCCCCGTACACCCCAAGACAAACGTGCACGAAGCCTACAAAGGGACGGCCCCGCTGCCCGAAGCCGAACTCGCCGCCATTGCCGCCGAAACCAGCGTCACCGAGCGCCGCGCCGCCGACGCCGAGCGCGAACTTGTCGAATGGAAAAAGGTTAAGTTCATGCAAGACCGGGTTGGCGAAGAGTTTGAAGCCATGGTCCTCAACCCGGCGAAATACGGTCTCTTCATCGAGTTGAAGGACATGTTTGTCGAGGGCCTCGTTCCCATCGAAAGCTTCCTCAACGACCGCTACACCTACCGCGAAAACACCCGCGAAATCGTCGGCAACTCTACTGGCCGCGTTTACCGTGCTGGTGACCAGGTCCGCGTCATTCTCGACAAGGTGCTGGCCCTCGAACGCAAGCTTCAGTTCGCCATCCTCGAAGACCCGCCACTGGCAAAATTGAGAGGCGGCGCCAAGGCCGGCAAGCCACCAAAGAGAGCAGCTCTCTCCAAATCAGGCCGCGCCAAAGCCTCTCGCCGCGAAGCCACTCGCCCTGGCGGCAAGAGCAAATTCAAGAAAAAGGGCCGCCCCCGCAAATAGCGATACTCCTTGAATGAAACGAGTCGTCCCGCGAAAGCGAAGCTGCGTGCTGAGGACAGGACTTCGTCGCTTCTGTGGTCGCAGCGAGTTGGAGGCTTTCCTTTACTCTCGGGATCTTCCGCAGCGAATCTGATCGTCGTTGCGACGGCGAAGCCGCACTCCTGATTGCGTGAAAACTTGACTCCATCTACTACAATGGAAACAGGAGCAAGCTCAATGGCACACATGGTTTTTTGCACGCGCAACAAGAAGGAAATGGAAGGCCTGGATGAACCGCCTTTCGATTCCGAATTCGGCCAGAAGATCTACAAGAACGTTTCCAAGCAGGCCTGGGCCGAGTGGGTCGAGCGCCAGAAGATGCTCCTCAACGAATACCGTCTTCAGCCTTGGACACCGCAGGCCCAAAACTTCCTGGTCGAGCAGATGCAGGAATTCTTCTTCGGCGACGGAAGCGAAAAAGCCGCCCTCCCCGCCGAGTATGTCCCACCCACCCACTGAGCCAGTAAGCGCCGGCTACGAGCTTTCGATTCGACCTCATTTAGCAAGCAATGAGAAGGTCGACAGACAGCAAACAGACTGTAAAGCGCATTCACAATGCAAGCAAAATGCCATCTGTTTGCACTCACAGGCGCAATTCAAATCCCTCATGTAAACTAACTATGAAACCCCCGGCTCTCTCCGAGCCGTTTTCACTGTGTCGGGACGTGGCTCAGCCTGGTAGAGCACTCGCTTGGGGTGCGAGGGGTCGGCAGTTCAAATCTGCCCGTCCCGACCATTTCCCCATCATTTTCCTTTGAACTGCCGACGCCGACGGCCCTAGTCTGCGTCGTAGCGCTGCGGGGCAATTTTCGGCGCGCACCGAAGAAGACCGGAATGGGATTCCAGCCATCTGATTGTCGACTCACGCCGGGTCAAGCAACTGCTTGTACATTGGCGCGGCTCGATAGCTCACTAAAGCGTGCGGTTCCGGTCAGAGAGCTGACTTAGGAGTCTTGTCTTCTGCTTTGTACTTTTCGCGTCGAATTGCAGCTTCTTCGCCTTCGCGCACTTTTTGTGCCTGGATCAGGTGCAAAGCCAGGGACAACCCCACATGGAATCGCTCGCGACATAGCCGGCACCGGACCGGGAACTGCAACAACGCCAGACGAGGAAGATCTGTCAGGCGCAATCGCGAGGTCCTGAATTTGGGTGTGCCACAGTAGGGGCAATTCATAAAATCTACCATTTCCTTGCGGGTAGGCGGCAAAACGCCGGCTTGAAAAAGTACGGTCATGAGTACGGCCGAGGCGAATCTTAAGTCTCAAAATAGCACGAGCCGCATCAGCCGTCTGACTTTCGCGACGACCGTCATTACCAAAGTTTTAGGCCCAGTCTTTGATTGAGATGGCTTACATTTCAGAGCCGTTGCCCGCCCCAGGCCAGCCCATTAAAAGGGAAACGTGGGGTCGGCGGGAGCCTTAAAAGTCGTCAGACGGGTACGTTTGCGCTGAATTGTGGGTTGATCCACAGCAAGCTGTCTCGCTAATTCGCGAAGTTCCGCGCGGGCTCGCCCGATCACTGCTGTCGCGGCGTCCAGCCGCTGCTGGGCCTGTTCGTTGGTGAGCGGCAGAACGCCCTGGCTGACGCGCTGCCGCGGTGCAGCCTCCAAAGCCTGACGCGCCCCGGCCAGGGTATAGCCCTCGTTGTGAACCAGTTGCTTGATTCGCAGAGCCAGTTCCACTTCGCGTCGCCGGTACAACCGCTGTCCCGTCCCGCCTTTATTGGGCTTCAAATTGGGAAACTGCGTCTCCCAGAATCGAAGGACGTATGGCTCAACGCCGCAAATGCGGGCTACATCCCCGATGCGGAAGTACAGCCGGTCAGGGATCTCGGTCGTGGGCGGAATGCGTTTTTGGGCAGACTGTGCAGCCATTCGATCCTCCCAAACAGCACGCTGAGGCAGCTCCAACTAGCCAAAGTATAGGCCACTCGCAGGGAAATGAAGCAGCGGATTCTGTCAGCTTCTTCGCCACTGGCCTCAAACTTGCCAGCGGTGTCGTAACTCCTTTGCCCGAAAGGATGGGTCACAGCAGCTTTTCGATGAAGGGAACCAACTCCGCCGGCGCCGCCTTCGGAGCGAATCGATCCACGACCTTGCCCTCCCGGTCGACGAGGAATTTGGTGAAATTCCATTTGATGGCTTCGGTGCCAAGGATGCCGGCCTGCTCACTCTTTAAAAACTTGAACAGCGGATGCGCTTCTGCCCCGTTCACATCAATCTTGGCAAAGATCGGAAAAGTAACCCCGTAGTTCAGCTCGCAAAACTGGGCAATTTCGTCGGCGCTCCCCGGCTCCTGGGCGCCAAACTGATTGCAGGGAAAGCCCAGCACCACCAGTCCGCGTTCCTTGAATCGCTCGTAGAGCGCCTCGAGCCCCGCATATTGCGGAGTGAATCCGCACTTACTGGCCGTATTGACGACCAGCAAGACCTTTCCCCTATACTCCGCGAGAGGGACCTCTTTTCCGTCCAACGTCGGTGCGGAAAGGCCGTAAATTCCACCCTGAATTGCCTCAGTCATGCAACAGACCTCACAAGAATGTAGATGGTGCGTCTAAAAAGATGCAGATCCCGTTCTGTTTGACGCAGCAATACAAAACGATACCCGCCTCACTCCGATAGACTGAAGTGTAGCAACCGGGAGAATTCCGCCATGTCTCGCTTCGACGGCGACGCAGGTTTCGTTTGTGCAGGTTGCGGGGAATGGAACGAAACCACCGTAGATGCGTCTGCTGGAACGAGACAAAGCTACGTTGAGGACTGCCAGGTATGCTGCAAACCCAACGTCCTGCGCATCGCGTGGGATCAACGTAGGCAGTCATACCAGATTGACGCGGAACTGGAGAGTTGACCCGCATCCAAGCCGGACCCTATTTGGGCAGGGCTGGTGCGGTCCAATATAATCAGTCTTTCGCCGAATCGCAGCAAGGTCCGGAACCGATTTTTTAGCCGTGAGGGTGTGCTTATTTTTCCCGTCAAGTCGAACCATGCACCATATCTGTCCAGTTGCTCGCCGCAGGGTCTCGCCACGGTGAAGTCAGGGCACACTCGATCCCGCCGTTGGACTGGCAGGAGCTTCGGGTTCGCCCGCCTGTTCGCGATCCTTCTGCTTGTTGCTGCTGGCACGGTGGCCCTGGCGCAATCGCCGACCATCGAACAGATTCGCGTGATCGGCAACCGCCGCATTCCTAAAGAAACGATCCTCGCCCGCCTGTTCACCCATCCCGGCGATACGTACGATCCGCAGTCCATCGAGCGCGACTTCAACTCGCTCTGGAACACCGGTTATTTCGAAGACCTGCGCATCGAGCGGGAAGACTCCGAAAAGGGTGTCATTCTCAACATCTATCTCAAGGAAAAGCCGAATATCCGCGAGATCAAATACAACGGCCTCAACTCCGTCTCTGAATCGGATGTCCTCGATCGTTTCAAGAAGGAGAAGGTGCCGCTCTCGGTTGAAAGCCAATATGACCCGACCAAGATTAAGCGCGCCGAGACAGTGTTGAAGGCACTCCTGGCCGAGCATGGCCACCAGTTCGCCACCATCAAGACAGAAGTGAAGAACATCCCGCCCGCCTCGGTGCAGGTGATCTTCAACGTCAAAGAGGGCCCGACGGTCAAGGTTGGCGACATCAAGTTTGTCGGCAATCAGCACCTGAGCAGCCTGGTGCTGCGCCGTGCCATGAAGAATCTGCGCCCGGTCGGCATCCCATACTCGATCATTCTCGAGAATCTCTTCGCCAAGACATTCGACAGCTCCAAGCTGGAAGAAGATGCGGAACGTGTTCGCCAGGCCTATCGCGACAAGGGCTACTACAACGCTGCCGTCGAAGAGCCGCGCACTCAGATCCGCGACGAAGGCGGCCTGTCCCTGATCACCTTCCGGCCCAACAAGGGCAAGCGCATCGATATCCTCATGCCGGTAGAGGAGGGCGATCGTTATCGCCTGGGTACCATCACCTTCAGCGGCAACAAGGCAGTTTCCAATACCCGCGCCTTGCGTGGCACCTTCAATATCAAAGACGGCGACGTCTTCAATGCCACTGCCATCGGCAAGGGCATGGAAAACCTCAAGAAGGCCTACGGCCAGCTTGGCTACATCAACTTCGGCGCTATCCCCAAGGCCACCTTTGATGAAGCCAAGAAGACGGTTTCCTTCGATATCGACATCGATGAGGGCAAGCCCTTCTATGTGTCGCGTATCGAAATCCAAGGCAATACGCTGACCCGCGATCGTGTCATCCGCCGCGAATTGCTGCTCCAGGAAGGCCAAGTCTACAACTCGCAGCTGTGGGAACTCAGCCTGCTGCGCCTCAACCAGCTCGACTACTTCGATCCGCTGAAGATCGACCAGGATTCGGAAGCGCACCAGGACACCGAGAACGGTACCGTCGACCTGTTGCTCAAAGTCAAGGAAAAGGGCAAGAATTCCATCGGCTTGAATGGCGGCGTGTCGGGCTTGTCGGGCGCCTTCCTTGGCCTGAACTATCAGACCAACAACTTTCTCGGCCTTGGCGAAACGCTCAGCGTGCAGGCCAATCTCGGCAACGTAAACCGGCAGCTCTTGTTTGGCTTTACCCAGCCCTACTTCCGCAATCGTCCGTTGAACCTCGGCTTCCAGCTTTTTGACACCAAGTCCGATTACAACGCCGCCAAGAATTACGCGACCACTTCCGGCGCTGGCGCCAACCTGACTGCGGCCCAGCAGTCGCTGGTGCAGAATTACAACAACGCCACGGTCGGTCTGAACTCCTCCGTCAGCTATCCGCTGCCGCGCCATAACTTCCAGCGCATCGGCTTCACGTATTCGCTGACACGGTCGACTATCTCGGCGTTCAGCTCGGCGTCGCAGACGTTGTTCCAAACCATCAATTTCCGCTCCGGCATTCAAGGCCAGAATGCGTTGGCCGGCATTATCAACAGTTCGGCGTCGTTCAGCTACACCTTTAACACCATCAACAATCCGCAGCGCCCGCGTAGCGGCAAGGAATTGTCCGCAGTGTTGCAGGTTGCGGGTCTCGGTGGGAACGTTCGCTACGTCTTCCCGGCATTCGCATTCAAAGAATTCATGCCGATGAAGTACCTCAAGCCCACGCCGGATGGACACAACGTCTTCGGCATTCGCAGCGAACTGAAGTACATTCAGGGCTTCGGCGGCGATGTGGCTCCGCCCAACAATCGCTTCTATGCGGGCGGCGAAGGCGACATTCGTGGATTTGACGTGCGTACCACTACGCCCTACGCCTACATCCCGAATAAAATCAATTTCAATCTGACCAATCCGGATGGAAGCTGCGTACCCCGCGACCCCAACAATCCTCAGTTGAACCAGTGCATCCAGATTCTGTTGCCGGTGTATAGCGTTGTCTCCGTTGGTGGTGACATCAACTTCACCAACAACATGGAATATCGCATTCCCATCGCCGGCCCGGTCACCTTCGCATTGTTCAACGACTTTGGCATTGACGCAGCCGCAAACCGCAACCAGCTCAAGCAGAGCCCGGAAGGCGCTGCCAGCCTGGATGCCCCGCTCTATGGCTGCCCGGTGTACAACAACGGCACCTGCGAAGGCGGCGTGCAGATCCACTTCAACAGCTTGATTCGTCCTCTGCCCGGAACCAATTTCGTCCCTCGCATGTCCACTGGCGCGGAGTTCCAGGTGATCATGCCGATCATCAATGCACCGTTCCGCATCTACTACGCGGTTAATCCGCTGCGTCTGTTTGAGAAGGCGCAGGGTGAAAACCTGATCACGCGCGGCATGTTCCCGGCCGGCGGTGCAGGCGACTTCTCCTACGCCCAGGCTTTGCAGGCCTACGGCTCCCGTTATCAGTTGCGCGAACCGTCCAAGACATTCCGTCTTACGGTGTCGACGACGTTCTAGCCTGACCCACGAACCAAGGGCTGCCCAGCGAAGCATGCCGGGCAGCCCTTTTCGCGTTTTGGCTTAGTGGTCGGCTTATCTTCTTGACAGCGGTTTCAACTCGGTTCAGGCTGGGCAACATGCAGACACTTGGATTGGCTTCGGAGAGCAAGCGTTCTGATGGCTGGCTGAAAAGTCTGCTATGGCCGCGTGTTGAGAATGCCTGGGACGTGGATTACCTTGGCCAGCAGGGCATGTGGATCTGCTGTCTGATTGCGGTGGTGAGTCTGGTGATCGCGCTGCTCTCTGGCAACGTCATCGTGATTGCCGTCGGTATCCTGGGCGCACTCTTCTACTGGATCGGCGGAATGGGAGTTCGTCAGGCGAACTGGCAGGCAGCTGCGCTGGTACTTCTTGTCTATTCCCTTGGCACGCTGGTCAACATCACCAGCGGCCAATTCCCCAATGTTTTTCGAATCATCTTTACCTTTGTGCTTATTTCCAACGTGCGCGCCGCTTTTCTCGCCTCGCAATGGAAGCCGATGGCCGATGGAGAGGATCGGCCTACCCGCATGAGCGAGACACTGGCCGACAGGTTCATCGATCAGATGCCTGCGCGGCTCTGGCCCGTGCTGCAAATTCCCTTTATCGTTTTAGGGATCTCGCTGCTGCTTTTCACGTTACTTTTTCTTGCCTTTGGCGTCGTCTACCGCCTAGGCTGGCTCACGCGCGGATAACGCCGGAAAGATGCGAATTTACTGCCATTTTCGCGCTCTTCTGGTTTGACCAACCCACTTGCCCCTCCTATAATCCATATAGTTCCTGCTGACGTCTCTGTCCGCGTCTTACTCTCGTTTCGCTTTCGTCGTTCCGGCCGAGCAGACCCCCGTAAAGACTCCAGAGGTTTAACAGGAAGCAACGTCTTGCTTCCCTGAAGGAATGCGGGCACACCACAGGAATACTGAAGGAGTTTCTGATTCAAATGAAGCGAACTTTTGCCCTAGCAGCTTTGCTGGCCTCCGGCCTCGCGCTGAATGCCACTGCCCAAACACCCGCCGCCCCAGTTCCCGCCGCACCCGCCGCAGTCGCGCCAATCCCGGCCAAAGTGGCCGTCGTGGCTTTCCAGGTTGCCGTCGCTCAGACCAACGAAGGCCAGCGCAACTTTGCAGACATTCAGAGGAAGTTTGAGCCGAAGCGGGCCCAGATCAAGGCCTCCGGTGATGAGATCGAGTCTTTGAAGAAGCAGCTCCAGGCGCAGGGCGACAAGCTCAGCCCAGCTGAAGCGGCCAGCCGGACCAAGGCCATCGACGACAAGACCAAGGCTCTGCAGCGCACCGCGGAAGATGCTCAGAATGATTACCAGCAGGAGATCCAGGAAATGTACAACACCCTGGCCTCCAAGGTATTCGAAGTGGTTGACGCCTACGCCAAGGAACAGGGCTACACACTCGTCCTCGACGCCAGCGCGCAGCAAAGCCCGATCCTGTGGGCTGCCGAAGCCACCAACATCACCCAGCCGGTCATCACCGCCTACAACGCCAAGTCTGGCGTTCCCGCTCCTCCGGCCCAGCCTGCTGCTTCCACCGCTGCCCCCAAAGCTCCGGCCGCTCGCAAGCCCGCTACTCCTGCTGCACCTCAGAAGTAACCTTTCTGATCAAGAATGTGCTGGCAACAGCCCCGCTTCCCCGGGGCTGTTGCAGGCCCATTGCAGGGCACTTCCGTAGGAAATGTTTGCCACTAAATGTACTCAAAAACAAGCGCAAACCATTGCGTCAGCCCGAGTTCAGGCAACCTATCGAATTCGACTGCATCGCTGTGGAAATTTCTGTGGATAATTTTCTAGACCGAATTCAAAATTTCAGTGGTTTGCCCCTTGCCAACAGCAGCCCTTATCTGATTATCCCCGTAAGTTACGATAAATGATACAGATGGCGTCAGGCAGCGCAGCCCATTTTAGGGCGCAGTGAGGCATCGCCCATAGGAACGCCCCAGAAAGCTTTCCACAATTTCGTGTGAACAGCAGATGACTGTTTCGCGATGATTTGGACCGGGATGAGGGTTTTTCCTAGGTTACGACTGAGAATCTTCGCCTACCCGCAGGACGGCCAGGAATGCCTCCTGGGGGATGTCCACCTTGCCGATCCGCTTCATCCTCTTCTTGCCTTCCTTCTGCTTTTCAAGGAGCTTGCGTTTTCGGCTGATGTCGCCGCCATAACACTTGGCGATGACGTTTTTGCGCAGGGCGACGACCGTTTCCCGGGCTACAATTTTGGCTCCAATGGCGGCCTGGATGGCCACTTCAAACTGCTGCCGCGGGATCAACTCACGCATTTTCGACACCAGCGCCTTCCCGCGATCGTAGGCAAAGTCGCGATGCACGATTATTGAAAGCGCGTCGACCGGTTCACCGGAGACCAGGATGTCCATCTTGACCATGGGCGAAATCCACATGCCGGCTAGCTGGTAGTCGAGCGAAGCGTAGCCGCGCGAAACCGACTTGAGACGATCATAGAAGTCGAGCACGATCTCATTCAGCGGCAATTCGTAGGTGAGCATCACGCGCGTTGGCGACACATACTCGAAATTTTTCTGCCGTCCGCGCTTTTCTTCCACCAGCTTCAAGATGCCCCCAACATACTCCTCGTTGGTGAGAATCATGGCATTGATGATGGGTTCTTCAATGCTCTCGATATTGGTTGGTTCAGGCCAGCGCGACGGGTTTTCAACTTCGACGATGTCACCGCTGGTCAAAGTGATCCGGTAGCGAACGCCGGGAGCGGTGGTGATCAGGTCCAGGTTGTACTCTCGCTCGATGCGCTCCTGGATGATTTCCATGTGCAGCAGTCCGAGAAAACCGCAGCGAAACCCAAAGCCCAGCGCCACCGAGCTTTCCGGCTCGAAAAAGAAAGACGAATCATTGAGCCGTAGTTTTTCAAGCGCATCGCGCAGCAGCGTGTGCTCATGCGAATCGATGGTGTAGATGCCGGCGAAGACCATGGGCTTGATTTCCATGAATCCAGGAAGGGCCTCCGCCGCGGGATGCTCATCATCGGTGACGGTATCGCCTATTTTGGTGTCGGCCACGTTCTTGATGGTCGCGGTGAAGAAGCCGACTTCGCCCGCAGTCAATTCGGGAATCATCACCGGCTTGGGCGTGAGCACGCCCAGCGTGTCGATGATGAAGACGCGGCCATTGGAAAGGAAACGCACTTTCTGTCCCTGCCTTAGGCGCCCATGCACCACCCGCGCCAGCACCACGACCCCGCGATAGGGATCAAACCAGCTATCGAAGATGAGCGCCTGAAGGGGCTTGTTGATGTCGCCCTTGGGGGGCGGCAGGCGATGCACAATGGCTTCCAGCACGTCCTCCACGCCCAGGCCGGTCTTGGCGCTTACCGGAATGGCATCGGTCGCGTCCAGGCCCACGGCATGCTCAATGGCTTCCTGTGTGCGCGTGATGTCGGCGGAGGGCAGGTCGATCTTGTTGATGACCGGAATGATCTCCAGGCCGCCGCTGATGGCCAGGAAGGCATTGGCCAGCGTTTGCGCTTCGACGCCCTGGCTGGCGTCAACCACCAGCAACGCACCTTCGCAGGAAGCTAAGGATCGAGAAACTTCGTAGCTGAAGTCCACGTGGCCAGGCGTGTCGATCAGGTTCAGCTGGTAGGTGATGCCGTCCTTCGCCTTGTACATCATGCGCACGGCATGCGCTTTGATGGTGATGCCGCGCTCCCGTTCCAGGTCCATTGCGTCCAACACCTGGGCCTGCATTTCACGGGCAGTGAGAGAGCCCGTCATTTCCAGCAGACGGTCCGACAAAGTCGACTTTCCGTGGTCGATGTGGGCAATGATAGCGAAGTTTCGAAGCAGGCTTGAATCCATTGAAAAGGCTTACCAGGAGCGGTCACCAAGGCTTCTCGCCAGGACCCTCAACTTCATAGCTTATCATCGGGGGAGTAGTTCACTTCTGTGCGCGGCACGACTGGAATAATCGTCGTGACCCCTGCGGCTTCAATCCAAGAACGCAGCTTCTTGTCTATGTCTATCGATTCCCGACCAAAAGACGTGAGCAGCATTGGCCGAGCGGCTCTCGTTGTGCCCTGCGCTCTTCTTCTGCTCTTTTCGGGATGCGATTCCAAGCCGCCGGTCGCAGTCCCTGATGTGAATAACGGCAAAGTCACCGCGCCCGCGTTGGAGCCGGCACAGCAACCTGCGCCCGCACCGTCGCCACTTACGCCCGCGCAGCAGCAGGCACAGCGCGC
>CAILBQ010000693.1 GCA_903832475.1 uncultured Acidobacteriota bacterium
CAAAGACGGCAAAGAAGATAAAATCGACGGCTTTCCACAGTCCGCCGCCGGTGCTGCCGAGCCATAACACATCGGAGTTTTGCGAGTTGTCGTAGGCATAGCTTGCCTGCCGGATGCGGCCAGCTTCGTAGTGTATGCCGTCGGAATTCCAGTCACCGGTACCGACCTGTTCCCATCCGGTTGTGGTCAAAGTGCTTGATGATTCGGCGCCTGGGGTATGCGCTTCCAATTTTGCGCGGTGCGGCTCGGCGGGCATGGCGAGAGACTCTTCGACTGCGCGGCGGCGTTCCTCGATGGGGCGCTGGTTTTTCCAGTTGCGAATCAGGTTGTCGGGGTTTTCTTTCTCCATGTTCGGAGGCATCTGGGCGGGCAGCGGTCCGCGATCGACTGGCTTGGCTGCGGGAGATTTTGGTTTGGCGTTGGGCAGCGGAGGGGGATGGCTGGCGTCGGCGACTGGCCGGACGGCAGGGGTAATTGCCGCTTCGGGGGGATGGATGTAGGTGACGTTGCGCGCGCGTTCTTCGGCGGTGGGGCCGGCCGTATGTGGTTCCTGGGCGAAGACGGGAATCGCAACAACGATGGTCAGCAGGCAGAAGGAAGCTAGCAATCGAAGGGTCTTGCTGTGGTCAACTGAGGGAGCGGGGGAGGTTATGAAACGGGCTTTCATGCGCAACTCTCCTTGCGAGCCTGGCCGGAAATGCAGTCGGTTCAGTACAGGAGAATTGTGTTGGCGTGGGACAAGACGTTACAGATCATTTCACTTTTGAGGTTGAAGGAGAGCAGCAATGCTGGATCACATCATCCTGGCGGTGGGCGACGTGGAGCGTTCGCTGGCATTTATGAGGCGGCTCTAAAGCCTGTTGGAATCCGGTTTTTCATGCCCTACAAGGGTGAGAATGGGCATCCGGATCTTTGGGGATTTGGAGATGGAAAGAGGGCCTGCTTCTGGTTAAAGCAAGGCACCCCCGATCCAGGGTCGATCCATTGGGGGTTCAAGGCGGCGAACAATGCGCAGGTCGACGAGTTCTATCGGGAGGCGTTGGCTGCCGGGGCAAAAGACAACATCTCGCCACGAGCACGGGTGGAGTACTATCCGGGGTATTACGCAGCCGCTGTGTTCGATCCAGATGGATACTCTTTTGAGGTCGTACACAAAAGCTAGACCTGTGGCGAGCTGATGCGGCGACGGGGTTGGAGTATATCCTGAAATCTCAGGAGAGCGGATTTTATACGCGTCTGCATCCTCAGGAAGGAAAGCGATCTACCCCAGTGCCGAAGGACTCCCCACTTCCGCCGCAACCGAAGCACGATTCCGAGCGCAGTGTTGCCGATCGTTCCAAAACCCGTCGCGAGCCGGAATTTGAGGGCGATTATCGCCCAGCATCCGCGACGTATCTGGATCCCATCAATGCACGCATTGAGCCGCATGATTATCAGTACCTGCTGGAACTGGCCGAGGCGCTCAATACCACGCTCGACTTGCGCACGCTGCTAAGGCGCACGTCGGAGCTGATTCGCGGGGTGATTCCCTATCGCATCTTTGCGGTCCTTTTGCTTGATGAGAGCGAGAAGGAGCTGCGGATGCGCTTTCAGATCGGGCACACGCCGGAGATCGAGCGGATGCGAATTCCGATTGGTCATGGCATTGTGGGGCAGGTCGTGCATACGCGCCAGCCGGTGCTGCTCAATGACGTTTCGAAGGCGGAACACTACATTGCTGCCAACGAGTGCGTGCGGTCGGAACTGGCGGTGCCGATCATCAACAAGAATCGCGTGATTGGCGTTCTGGACATCGAGAGCGAAGAAGCCGATTACTTCCGACCGGAGCATCTGCATCTGCTGACCTTGACGGCGTCGAGAATTGGGCAGGCGATTCACAATGCGCGGCTTTATTCCCGCGTCACGCGGCAGGCACAGGCGCTGGCGGTGCTGAACGAGATTGCGGTCGAGTTGACGTCGATCCTGGACCTAGATCAGCTGTTTGAGCGTATTGGCCAGTTGCTGCGGCGGCTGATCGACTACCAGATGTTCACCATCATGCTGGTGAACTCGACGGGCGACCGCCTGGTGTCGCGTTATACGTGGCGTTTTGGTCAAGCGAGTGTGCCGCACCGATGGCTGCCGATCAACACTGGCCTGGTGGGCGCGGCGGTGGCGGAATGGCGGCTGATCAATGTTCCGGATGTGAGCAAAGATCCGCGCTATTTCATGATCAACGCGGAGACGCGTTCAGAGATGGTGGTGCCGCTGTTTTACAAGAACCGCGTGATCGGCGTGCTGGACCTGGAGCATGTGAAGCCGGGATATTTTCATGAGCGGCATGAGCGGACGCTGACGACGCTGGCGGCGCAGATTGCGATCTCGATTGAAAATGCGCGGCTCTATCAGCAGGTGCTTCGCCATGAGCAGGCGCTGGAGCGGGATCTGGCAATGGCGAGACAGGTGCAACTTCGCCTGCTGCCGGCCGAATGCCCTGTTCACACCAATGCAGACCTGGCGGCACGATTTTTGCCGGCGCGCTCGATTGGCGGCGATTTGTATGACTTTGTGGAATACGACGCCAATCGGACGGCGATTATCCTGGGCGACGTGAGTGGCAAGGCGGCGCCGGCAGCGCTGTTTGCGGCGCTGGTGAGCGGGATCATGCGCTCGGCGGCCGCGCTGAAGCCTTCGCCGGCAAAGATGCTGGCGATGCTGAACGACGCGCTGCAGGAGCGAAGGCTGGACTCGCAGTATGTGACGATGCTGTACGCGGTCTGGAACGATGACAACCGGACCTTGCAGATTGCCAACGCGGGCGCGGTGCCGCCGGTGTTTTGCCGCGCGGATGAGATTACGATCGTGAAGGCGGAGGGTTTTCCTTTGGGGATGTTTCCCAATGCTGAATATGAGGAGTTCACGATCGCGACGCAGCCGGGCGACGCGCTGGTGTTTGTTTCCGATGGCATCACCGATGCTGAAAACACGCAAGGCGACATGTACGGATCGGATCGTCTGACCGCGACACTTTGCCAGCATCGGACCAAGCCCGCGGTGCAGATCGCGGAAGCGATCTTTGCCGACGTGGCGCGATTCCAAGGAGCGAAGGATCGCTTCGATGATGAAACGATCCTGGTGCTACGAGTGCGCTGAAGTCCCGCTTAATAGCCTGGATCGCTGATTTTTTTGGTGGTGACTGCGCCGTATTTCGATGCCAGTGGCGCGATCTCGCTGGCCTTGCCGATCATGACCAGGACGTAGTTGTCCGAAGGAAAATCGGCGTCGATGACGCGATTGGCTTGCTCCAGGGTGGTGGTCTGCTCGGCGGCGAGTTCGGCGTTGAAGTCTTTGCGAGAAAGTCCTTCGATATTCAGCACAACAAGCTCATGAGCCAGTTGCGGCGAGGTTTCGAGCGAGGGGGGAAAGGTGCCGCGCAGGTAGTTTTTGGAAGACGTCAGATCTTCTTCCTTGAAGGGGTGGGAGTGCAGCGTGGCGATGACCTCGAAGGATTTGTCGAGTGCGGCGCCGGTGGTCGCG
>CAILBQ010000694.1 GCA_903832475.1 uncultured Acidobacteriota bacterium
GGAGGATCTGCTTCTGCCGTTGTCCTTGCCGTTGCTCTTTTGTTTGTCATCCTTCGCGGAGCGGAGGATCTGCTTCTGCCGTTGTCCTTGCCGTTGCTCTTTTGTTTGTCATCCTTCGCGGAGCGGAGGATCTGCTTCTGCCGTTGTCCTTGCCGTTGCCGTTGCCGGGTGCCCCACATCTCGATTCTGAGATGGGACCGAGACGAGACAATCGCCGCCAACTCCGCTAACTTGCTAACCAGCTAACTCGCTGCGCTTCCACAGGATCCCATGCCCCACCCGCTCAAAGTCGCCCTCGCCGGACTTGGCCTCGACGCCTACTGGCCCCAGTTCGACGGCCTCAAGTCACACCTCGAGTCCTACCTCGCCCGCATCGCTTCCCAACTGACCCGTCCCGGCGTCGAAGTCCTTCCCTTGGGCCTGGTCGACAATGTCGCCGCTTCCCGCGAAGCCGGCCGAAAATGTCGCCGCGAAGAAGTCGACATCCTCTTTCTCTACATCACCACCTACGCCGTCTCCAGCACCGTCCTGCCTCTGGTCCAGCGTGCCAGCGTGCCCGTCATCGTACTCAATCTCCAACCAACCGGCACCATCGACTACGCAGCCTTCGCCGGACTGCCCGACCGCACCGCCATGACCGGCCACTGGCTCGAATATTGCTCCGCCTGCCCCGTCCCCGAAATCGCCAACCTCTTCGTCCGCACCGCTATTCCCCTCCATCAAATCACCGGCTATCTCGGCGAGCCCCACGTCGACGCCGAAATCAGCAGTTGGCTCGCTGCTGCCCAAACTGCCTCCGCCCTTCGCGAAGCCACCATCGGCCTCATGGGCCACTACTACAGCGGCATGCTCGATATCTATACCGATATCACGCGCCTCTCCGCCACCTTCGGCAGCCACATCGAAATGCTCGAAGTCGAAGAACTCAGCGCCCTCCGCGAAGCCGTCGACACCCAAGCCATCGACCAGCGCATTGCAGAATTTCACTCCACCTTCGACGTCCAGCCCGACTGCGCTCCAGAAGAATTGACCCGCGCCGCCCGCACCTCCGTCGCTCTCGATCGGTTTGCCGCCGCACACGACCTGCAGGCGCTCGCCTACTACTCCATGGGCTCCGGCAACCCCGCCAATGAAGACACCATGAGTTCCGTCATCCTCGGCAACTCCCTGCTCACCGCTCGCCACATCCCCGTCGCCGGCGAATATGAAGTCAAGAATGTCGTTGCCATGAAGATCCTCGACCTGCTCGGCGCCGGAGGATCCTTCACCGAGTACTACGCCGTCGACTTCGATGCCGATCATGTCCTCATGGGACACGACGGTCCCGGCCACACCGGCATCGCCCAGGGCCGCACCAAGGTTCGCCCCCTCACCGTATATCACGGCAAGGTCGGTCGCGGACTCTCCGTCGAAATGTCCGTCAAGCACGGCCCCGTCACCCTGCTCTCCGTCGTCGAAGACGCCCGCCAGGAAAGCAGTCGCGGCTTCAAGCTGCTGGTCGCCGAGGGCCTCAGCGAGCCCGGCCCCATCCTCGAAATCGGCAATACCAACAGCCGCTACCGCTTCCCCCTCGGCGCACGTGGCTTCATCGAAGCCTGGAACAGCCACGGCCCCGCCCACCATTGCGCCATCGGCCTTGGCCACCGTTCCGCCGACCTCAAAAAACTGGCTGCCCTGCTGGAGATACCTTGCATTCAGGTATGTTGAAACAGAGTTCGCGCTTCCAGCATCACGACTAAAATATCGTCGAATTTATTGCTCAGAATTTGCGCATTTTCAGGCTCTCATTCGCTATCATGGAAGTAGGCGAATCTCCAGTAACCACGCGGATTTTCACGTTGCCCGAGGCTACCAGAGTGGGCCGGAATTCCGCATTCAAACAGGATGCAAACAGAGTGCATTGAGAGGGCAAATAGAATGCACATAGCATGCAATTAGAGTGCATTTAGAATGCACGTTGCACTCTAAATGCATCCACTTTGCATTGACTTTCGTTAACGCGTACTCAGCAAATTTCCGTACCCGACAATCGCCGTCGACCCCACCAGCACCGCCAACGTCAATGTAATGAGCAGCTTGGTCCGCGTCCCCACGCCGCGCCACTCATGCAGCGCAATTCCCCAAAGCGTCGAGAAAATCATGATGCTCGCCATGTGCAGCGTCCAGCTCGAAAATCCATACTTCCGGCCCATCTGCGTCTCGCCCATGGTGTAGAAGAAGAACTGCAAATACCACGTAAATCCAGCAATCGCGCACAGAATATAGTTCTTGCCCATGGATGCCAGCGGGTCACGCCCAGCCGGCATTTTCGTGTATTCCCCGAACGATTTGTTGCGGAAATTCAAGATCATGCACCAGACGAAATTCGTCGTGAATCCGCCCGCCAGGACCACAATCAACACCGGCAATCCCTGCCACATCGTCGAAGTTCCATGCTGCATGGTGAGCAGCTTGATTGGCCCTCCCGCCGCCAGTCCAAAAGCGAAACAGGCGCTCATGATGCCGCAAAACGTAGCGACTCCCAAGCCTAACTTCAGATTGAATTCTGGAATATCTTCCTTCTGCTGTTCGACAGAAAGCTCACGCTCTTTCGAAATGCCGGCTAGGCCAGCAATCACGATCCCCAGGGCGCACACAGCCACACCAACGAGGATTACGATTCCCGATCGTGAAGCAAGCAGAGCTGGAAACTCGCCTCGAAACATCGGCGGCATGAGTGTTCCAAAAACTGCCGTGTAGCCAAGCGCGACAGCCATCCCAAGCGACAAGCCAAGGTACCGCATCGTTAAGCCAAAGGTCAGTCCACCCATTCCCCAGAGCACTCCAAAGAAAAACGTCCAGAGAATGGTCGAGGCCGGAGTTTCACGCAGCACCGAGAGGAGATTATTAGTGAACAGCGAAGCCATCAGCCACGGTGCGATCAGCCAGCTCACCACGCCGCCAACCAGCCAGTAGGTTTCCCACGACCAGCCTCGTACTTTGCGATAAGGCACGTAGAAGCTGGCTGAAGCCAGTCCGCCGATCCAGTGCAGGAACACGCCAAGAAACGGATTGGGAACCAATGCAGGAGCCTTTCGCGAGCGGAAATTTAGTGCGTAATGAAATACCTGCGAATCGTAGGTTACGCCGACGGGCATTGTCAACGGTGTAAGCGGTTTGCCGCCGAGCTTTTTTGTCGCGGTTCCTTGGGAAAATTTCCTTCATGGAAAAGCACAAAGCCCGCGACAGAGTAGATCCGTCGCCGGCTTCGTGTTTGTTGGGAGCTGTCTATTTCTGCGTTGCCGGGTAATTGACTTTGACGGTCAGGATTTCGAAAGGATGGATCGGAGCGGTTACGGTATCGCCATCTATCCTCAAAGCGTCGCCTTCGGCCTTTTCCATCAGGTTCGTCACGGTGGCGCCGGTCGCACCCTTGGGAACGTGGAACTGCACATCGCTTGACTTACCAGCCCATTCGTAGACGCGGAAGATCAAGCCGTTGTCGTCTTCGGCTTTCTTGAGCGCCGTGAGCACGACTGTCTCAGGTTTTACCGAGACATAGGAATACTTCGCAGGCAGAGTACCGGTATGCGATTCAACCTGCAGGGCTTGCAATTTGTAGTTGTATTCATAGCCGCGTCGAACAGTGAGCGCCTGCTTCCAATCGCCGCCATGAGGATAGAGAGCGTAGCTGAAATGATGGTGTCCGCGATCGGCCTCGGCATCGGGTGATGTGGGAGAGCGAAGCAGAGAAATACGAAGCACATTGTCTTTGTCATCGTAGCCATACTTCGACTCGTTCAAGAGGCTGAAGCCGTGTTGCGCATCGCCAAGGTCGGCCCAGCGCATGGCAGGTACTTCGAACTGCGCCTGCTCCCACGTGTTCGTCCTGAGAGTGGTTCGTTCGATGGTTCCATAAGGAATTTCGTAAGTTGCCTTGTTGCTGGAAGCGGCGAGCGGAAACGCGGCCTTGAGAAGAACATGAGTCTCATGCCAGTCGATATCGTTGACGATGTTGACTTCATCGGAGCCGGCGGCCAGAGTGATGTCCTGTACAAACTTGGAACTCTGCCAGGTGCGAGTTACGCGGATCACAGCGTGGAGCGGACCCTTTTCGACCAGTTCTACGGAATCTGCCTTGTCGATCGGCGTGAAATGATCGAGGGTGCCGGGATCAATGTTCCAGGCGTCGTAATCCTTGGGAAGATCTTTAAAGGTCTGCAGCTGGTTGCCGCATGCGCCCGCTGCCAGGGATTCAAACTTTGTCTGCTTGTCATAGAGGCTGGTGATGCAACCGGTTTCCTTATCGACGACGACTTTCAGCGCAGCGTTTTCAAGGGTAAGGCCTTCCGCCTTCAGATCGCTTGGGAACGTTTTGGTCCCAGGAGCCACGTGAAGCAAGGTGTAGCCGAGGGAAGGAACATCTCTTACATCGACGAGGAGGTGATAAGAGTTTGTCTTCGCATCGCTTTGCAGAACCTGAGAAGGAAGCAGATGGTTGGCTGCATCAAGAACAGAGACACCGTTGGGGGAAGCGGCCGGGAGCTGGATATCAAC
>CAILBQ010000695.1 GCA_903832475.1 uncultured Acidobacteriota bacterium
GACTGGTGCGGTAATGCCGTCCGCCAAGCGCTTGCTCCTTCACTGGCCATTCGTTCTTCATCCATCCCAGCTGATCGATCAAGTGGATATAGAAATCGTTGAAGCAGCAGCCGCTGGCCCAGATGAAACTGTGGAAGCGCTGCACCTGGTAGAGGAGGTCGGTGATACCGGCCGGTTTCGGAAGCGAGCTGAAATATCCGCCCGGCCCGTGCATCCGGTAGCCTCGTTGCAGAATGATCTCGCCGATCTCGCCATCGTGGACACGCTTGGCCATTTCCTGCATCGCCCGGTTGTGACGCGACATCAATCCCACACCGACCTTCAAGTTTTTAGCCTGCGCCTCGCGGTTCAACGCAAACATGCGTTTGCTGGTCGGCCCGTCAACCGTAACCGGCTTCTCCATAAAAACGTGCAGACGTTTTTGGATCGCGTACCCGAAATGCACCCATCGAAACGCTGGTGGCGTTGCAAAAATAACGACGTCTCCCGGCTTCAAACAGTCCATCGCTTTTTGATAAGCGTCGAAGCCGATAAACCTCCGTTCCGGCGGCACATCCACCTGGCTCGCAAATTGCTCCTGCAACTGGGTCAAATCCTTCTGCAGGCGATCCGGGAAAATGTCGGCCATCGCCACCAGATTGACCGGGCCGCGCTTGACGGAAAGCGCGTTGGCTGCCGCTCCACCGCCGCGCCCGCCACAGCCGATCAAGGCCACCTGGATCATGTCGCTGCCGGCCGCGTGAACAGCGGGAATGGCCACGTTGGCCAAAGCCGAAACTGCGGCAAATTTGCCGGTGTTTTTCAAGAATTCACGGCGCGACGCCGAGCTTTGGATGGGCGATTTCATGGCTGTGCTATCCCCTTATGCCGGTACTCACTTTTTCGAAGGCAGGAAACCGATCAAAGACGACCTGCAAAAATCGAACGCGAGTTCCCAGCCGTCAAAGATACACTCTTTTCGCCGACATAGTGGCCGGAACCGTTCGCTCCAGTCATGATCTCCTTCCAAAGAAGTCGTTATCTATAAAGTATTTGCATTTCTCATAAATACCGCTATGCTTTCCCCATTCTGATTCTTGAAGAAGTACAGGCCGAAACGTTCGCTCGTGAGGAAAGTCCCATGAAGAAGTCGAAGTGCAAAGTTGCTTCTACGAACACGTGCGCGCGAAATTCCTCGTCGCCACTGTATGAACGGAACGCCTCTGGGTGGTCAGTCGTAATTCTCCTACTGATGCTCGCGGCTGCGCGGCTTCCTTCCAAAGCTCAGTCCGCTGGCTCCGAGGTCCTGACCTTCGACCCACAGTCCGCACGGCGCGGCGACACCATCTTCGTGTCCGTAGCCGGAACACTGCGGGACCCGTCCAGCGCGCAAATCATCATCGACGGTTCGTACCCACTTTGTACGAGCGTAAAATCGGCCAACAGCTTTCAGGCAACGATTCCCGCCGACCCCGCTGGCCCCGTGTCTCATGATCCTGTCCCTTGCCAGGATGCGACACCTGCGCTGCAAAAAACGTCTGACGCGAAATCCGCAACCACGGGATATCCGTTTCTCGCGTTGGGAAAGCATCGCATCGGGCTCAAGGCGGATGGCCGATACTTTGAGTCTACGAAGGAATTATCCATCAATCGTGCGCAGCCCCTGATACCGCAGTTGCAATGGATCACCCCGAATACTGTCGTCAGTGGCAGATCCTCCAAGGTGCTGCAGATTTACGGCGATAACTTCATCACAAGTCCCGCCGAAGACAATCAGATTCGCTTGGGTGGCAACCTCCTCCACGTACTCTGGGACGGATGCCCGGCAAATGCCGATTCGGGTTTAAAGGCTCAGGCGCACGGACAGGTCGTGTCCGCGCAGGAGATTGATCTCTGTGATCTGACCTACCTCGATCGGCAAAAACTTGACCTGACGGTCCAGCAAGGGGACAGAGTCAGCGGCGCCCTGTCCATCAATGTTCAAAGCTACTCGACGGCGACAATCGTATGGATCAGCTTCGCCATATTGTTGGCCGTCATTTTCGTGCTCGTTATCTTCGCCTATACCGCTGGCAAGTACGTGATCGGCAAGCGGGAATATCGGATATTCAGCGTGCTCTTTCTCGACCCCGAAACCAGCACCTTCAGCCTGTCCAAATACCAGTTCTACGCCTGGTCGGGATCGGCGATCTTCGCCTACAGCTACTACGCGCTGTCCCAGGTGCTGGTGCAGATGGGGCGGCTTCCAGACATTCCTGGCAATCTGCCCGGCATTATTGCTATCGGAGCCGGCACAACCATCGGTTCTCAGGTCTTGACGTCGATCCGCGGACCCAAAGGTGCCGGTCCTATCACGCCCAGCCTCAGCGACTTCGTCACCAGCGGCGGAGTAGCTGCTCCCGACCGCATTCAGATTTTCGTGTGGACCACGCTCGGAGCAATCGCCTTTTCGCTCGCCACCCTCCGCGTATCCCCTCTGACCATCAAAGACCTTCCCGATATGGGGCAAGGATGGCTCTACATGATGGGGCTCAGTTCCGTTGGCTATCTGGGCGGAAAACTTGCTCGACTCCCCGGCCCGGTGTTGACTGAAATGTCGATCAGTGCGGGTTCCCCGTCCAGCAGCGGCGGGATCGGACCAGCCACCAGTGCGGCCACGACAGGGAACAGCGCAGCATCCAATACCTCCGCACCTCAGTCCAGGGCCGATCTCGGACAACCGATCGCAGCTGCAAAACAAGCACTCGGAAGTGTACAGGCCGCCATCGGTGCAGGCTTGGCTTCGAAGGCCCCGAATGCCTTCAATGCCGCCCAGCTCGCTGCCAACGCCTTGAGCGACGCTATCAGCCAGGCCAATGACCAGCCCAGTGGCCTGCTGGATAGCATCTCTTCGAAGGTCATGTCCTCCGATGCAGCCGCCCAAAGTGCCGCCGCCGAATTCGGAACCCTCACAAATGCGGGCTCGGACGCCGCGGCCATCGAAGCCGCCCGAATTCTCGCCGAGCAGGCACAGGCCGCCGCAAGCGCAGTCCAGGACTTGAGCGATGGTATCCAGCAGGCAATCAGTTCCTCCGCGCAATCGACTTCCGTCCTTTCTTCAGATCCGCCGCCCCCCGGCGTGACGAATATCGAACTACGCGGAAGAAATCTCTCCACCACCGCAACGTTCGAAGTCAACGGAGCCCCGCTGCCCTTTCGCATGCTCGCCCCCGAGGATAACGTTCGCGCGCCCCAGAAGGTCGCTGCCGATGACTCGGCCGGAATGGCGACCGAGCTGCGCCTCACCATCGCTCCCGCTCTGATGGTCGACTCTGACTTGAAGACCTTCCAGAGTTGGTTCGGCACTCCCGGAAATGCCATCAAGCTCGCCATCATCAATCCTGACGGCCAGCGTGCCGAGATCAGTGCCGACCTCCCGCCAGGCGTGAGCCAATCACGCAGCTGATGTTTCGAAAGAGAGACTGCCATGGACGACTTGCAAAAGCAAATCTGCAATGCGCTTGTGAATATCTTCGAAGGAGGCCGGCCGACCGGCAACTACGCGGCCGTGGGGGGGTTGCGGAATGACAAGGGCCATCTCTCGTATGGCCGCAGTCAAGTCTCCCTGATGAGCGGCAATTTGTATCTTGTCATTCGCAGCTACTGCGCCGCGCCCGGCAATCAATACGGAAAGGATCTGGAAAGCTATCTTGAGCGCATGCGCACCAAGGACATCACTCTCGATGAGGAGGTCCAACTGCGGACGATTCTTCGCGAGGCGGGAGACGACCCTGTGATGCGTCAGGTGCAGGATGATTACTTCGACCGCAATTTTTATCTACCCGCCATGGCGCACGCAAAGGCCACAAATTTATCCCAGGCGCTATCCTGCGCAATCGTCTACGACGCTGCTATCCAGGGGGGATGGCAAGTTTGCTCCTCTGTTGTGAACAAGACTCTCGGACCTGTGAGCGACACGGTTCCCGAAGAAAAATGGATAGCCGCATATCTTGACGAGCGAAAGACGTATCTGCTTTCCTGCGCTCCCACGACAACATACCGCCCTGCCGCCTTCAAGACCCTGCTGGATGCGGGCAACTGGACGCTCGCCTTGCCGTTTACTTTTCGCGGTGTCACTCTCACAAACGAGACCTTTGCCGCGGCTGCCGCGTTGACCACCGTCGCCGAACCCATTCCCAACCCGGAGATGGACGCCCTTCCCGTGCTCGTACCCAAAATCCCATATTTGCGTGGAGACGGCGTCGGTCAACTGCAGCAACTGTTGAATGCATCTGGTCTGAAAAATAGCGCGGACGGCGTCTATGGTCCATTCACACAAGCCCTGGTGCGCAGCTTCCAATCCCACCACGGAATTCAAGCGGACGCGGTTGTTGGGCCGCAGACCTGGGCCGCGCTGAAAAGCCCCGCGTCATAAGATCGGATCAGCAGCACACTCAACCGGCAGTCCCCCCTTCCTTTCGCAACGGCAAACAAAACTCGATCATTGCAGGATCTCGTTCGTTTTCGTTCGAGTGCTGTTCATCGCAACGTTCTTCGTGTTGCCATCCTCATCCGTCAGGCTTAAGGACGGTGTCTGGCTTCTCAGTCCACTCTGCGTGTCTCCTGGCTTGTCAAGTCTGTCTGAGGACGCGGTGCCGACGCTTGGCACATCTCCAAACGCAATCCGACATCATTACGCGCCGGTAGTTGCCGAGGCGCTCTCCATAGGCTTCGGGTTCTCGCTTGCGAGCTCACAGTCTATTCGCTTGCCTCAGCCTTTTGGAGATCCAGTCCAACCCGTTCTCCACTGATGAGGACAGTCCCGCTGTCAATCAGCTGCTGACTGGTGCAGTCGTAGGCTTCGTAACAGCGCATGGCGCTCACGGAGAAAAAGAACTCCACCGAGAGCGGAGCCAAAGCGGGGACGCCCGGCTTGGCGTGACCATGAACGGTGGTGCTGAAACTGATGCCGTAGAAGCCTTGATCGCCGGGAAAGTAACTGAGAACGCGTCGAATCAGCGGGGATATATGTTCTTCAAAGGCTAGCGCAGCCGTTTTGTAGCGGGACGCCCTGGACGCCTCAGACAGCGTTGTGGTCAAAGAGAGTTCTAGATACGCGTGATGTCTGAAGGGGATGATTGCGGGCGGCGCGTAGGTCACAAAGTGGGCGGTGGTATCGAGGTCTTTGATGAGGTGGTTGGTTGCGCCTTGGGCGGAGATCTGCAGGTCCCCGAGCGCCTTGGGAGAAAGATCTTCCTTGAGCGCGGGAAGGAGCAGGACATTGGCGGCCGGAGTCGTAGCGACGATTGAAGATGCGTTGGCGGATTCAGACACAGGTTTGGGGTCTGGCTTGGCGATTGTGGAACCCGCGTCAGATTCGAGTGAGATTGAAGTCTTCGCTGGTGAAGGAACTAGGGTGGCGCTTACTTTCTGCAGCATCAAGGGAGCGGATGGTGCGGGCTCTGGCTGGTCGCCTTCGGTGAGCCAGAGGTTGATCCGATTGGCATTGAGATAAACCTGAGCGTCCATCACTGCGACTTGCTGAGCGAGGGCGTTCTCGGCAACAGCCAGTTTGACGGCGGCACTTTGCGGGATGTACACCATCAGATTTTCCGGGCGCTCGATCGGCATTCCCATGGTCTTGCTGATGACGTGGTGGGAGACTTCGATCGCGTAACCCTGAAAGGATGGATGGTTCTGGAAGACCGGAGCGGCCGCTTTCACGATGGGCAGCACAACCTGGAGAAATGTCTCTTTAGCTCGCTGCCCGGCGGTGAACCGGTCAGAGGAGTACGCACTGTAGTAGTTGCCGGAGATGGCAAGAACCATGGCGCCGTTGTAGCGTTCAAAACGGATGGAATGCTGGTCGGTTCGCAGTTGCTGCTTCTCGTCGATGTCGAGCTTGCGGCTCAAGTAAAACGCAAAGTGAAAGCGGTGAGCGAGGATGGACTTGCCAACGGTGTTCAGATCGTTGATGGCCGCCTGCTGGAGAATGCGCGTCTCCTGGTCGCGAATCTCGATTGGCGCAACCACCTGCGCTGACGTCAGGCTTGCAGTGAATAGGAAGGCAGAGGAGAGCGACAACAAGCAAGCTTTATTTATGCGCATAGAAGGTCCCGGCTGGCTGGTAAGGCGGATCAGCAATGCTGCGCGTATAGGCAATCAAAGCGCGCACGTCTGAAGCACTGAGGGTGCCGGCATAGGCCGGCATGAGAGGCGAGCGGCTCAAGGCCGGTCCGCCGTGCTGGATGATTGCGAAGAGATCTGCATCACTCAGCTTGTTGAGCGTGCTGCCGTCGCTGAACGAGTGCGGCTTGACGGCGAGATTGTCGTAGTTGGAGACGCGTTCGGCCGACGACTCCGGATCGTGACATCGTGTGCAGTGTTTATCGGCGAGCAGGGCGCCCAGGCGCTCCTGATAGGCGAGGCCAATTTCCACCAGGGTTGCTGTTGCAGGGTGAGACGCCGTGGGGGTGGATGCGGTGAGTTGGTAGCGACCGGCGATTGCGCCAAGCGTCACGGTAGTGGTCGCTTGTCCGCTGGAATCGGTGAGCATTGCTGCGGGATCAGGGGTCACACCATCGCCGTGGAAGGTGACCAGAGCTCCAGACAGGGGAGTTCCCTTGTCGTCATTGACTTGCACAACGATGGGTTCTTTCAGCGCCGCGCCGGTGCTTCCGACCTGGTGACCGCCGCTGCTTTCGACAATGGCCGCGCCAGTTGCTTTGGCCTGCGGCACAGCAGCAGTTGGGGCGTGCTGGCAGGCGCAGAGGAAGGCTAGTGTTACATAGCAAGCTAAGGATCGGACGATGGTGCGAACGCTGGTATGTTGCATCATGGTTTTGCTCCTTTGCTTGCCGCGCCTTTGAGCGACGAGAGGAAGGCCGCCAGAGCCTGTGAATCCTCATCGCTGATGTTCTGATTAGGCTGCATAGTGCCGGCACGTACCGCTTCGGGGTTCTTGAGCCATTCGTAGATCCATGCGGGAGTCAAACGTGATCCAACACTCGTGAGTGTCGGGCCAATGTAGCCTTTGTCCACTTTGGCGTCGATGATGTGGCAGCCTTGGCAGGCGTACTTCGAGTAATACAACTGCCTGCCACGCTCGATCACATCAGGCGTGGTGGCCAGGCCCATCTCCTGATCGATAGCGGGAGACTGGTAGACCGTCAACATATAGTCGGTCAGTACCTCGCTCTCGCCGTCTGATAAGTTGAAACGCGGCATCCGCCGGATGAGGGCTGGACGCAGTGTATTGGGATTCTTCAGGAAATCGACAAGCCACTGGCGCTGTACCGAACTTCCCTCCGCGGTGAGGTCCGGGGCCATGTCACCGCCGCGGCCGTTGATGCGATGGCAACTGAAGCAGGCGAGCTCCGTCATGAGCCTGCCCGCGTGGCCGGCTGGTTGATAGGCCGTCTCCGGGACGTAGGCCACGCGCAACGTATCGGGGATGGCGCGACTGCGGCTGGTGAGAGCCAGCAGCGCTGTCGTCAAGGCGTCGGTCTGCGCGTTTGTAAGGGCGAATTGCGGCATTTTGACGCCCGCACCGAAAGCGCCGGGCTGCCTGACTTTGCCCGTAATGTAGCTCGGCAGCGAGCGCTCCATGCCAGGAAGAAATACGATCTGCGCCCGCGGCTTGCTGCCGATGGAGCTAAGTTCAGGAGCGAAGTTCTCCGGCTTGGCTACCCCGTTGATCTCGTGACAGGCAGCGCATCCCAGGGTAGAGATGAGCAGCTTGCCGTGCGCCACCTGTTGCGTCGTGGCAGCCGTCAGATGCACATTCGCGCCGTAGTCCGTATCGGTCTTGCCCTGCATATAGCCGGCCAGCGTAGCGAGTTGCGGCGCGGTCAGGCGGTAGTGCGGCATGGGCGTCGTCGCGTCGTAGACACGAGGATTGTTCAGCCACGCCAGCAGCCATTCCGGCTTGACCTTGTTGCCAATGCGCGTAAGTTCCGGGCCGACGTCTCCACCGACCAGGTTGCCTGCGGCGTTTTGCACTGCATGGCAGGAGGAGCAGAACGATTGACCGTAAAGGCTGGCTCCGGCTGCCGGGTCGGGCGATGCAGAAGCCTTCGCGTCAGGTGTTGCGGTATCGCCGGCCTGAGGGCGGCTGGTGCTGATCAGGTACGCGGAGATGTCGCTGGCGTCTGCATCGCTCAACTTGTAGTTGGGCATCGTAGTCGACGGCGCATAAGCTTGCGGATCTTTAAGCCAGCTGTAGATCCATTCACGAGTGGTCTTGTCGGCGACGTGGACAAGTGAAGGTGGATGATCCGTCGCGGCGACCTTGGTTCCATCTGGCCGCAGGATGGAGTGGCAGTGGACACAGCCGTAGCGGGTCAGCATGGCTCGACCGAGATTCAGTTGAGGCGTTCCGGCAAGAGCGTTCTGATGGCATTGACCACAGCCGGCCTCGATAAACCGTGTAGGCAGGATAGGCATTTCGCCGTCGCGTTCACTGCGGTGCGCTTCAGCGACGGTGGTGGCAGCGCCCTGGCCGCCGTGACAAATCACGCAGCCAAACCCCTCGAGCTTGTGGGGAATGACGGGATGCTTGCGAAAAGGCTGTTGCCGTACATCAGACAGACTGGCTTCGTTCAGGCCGAGATGACAAGTGGTGCAGCGGTCGACGACGCCTAACTCCGGCAGCCATATCTGATGGATGCCCGGACTAAACCGTCGACGCAGACTGATGGAGTCTCCGCGGTCGTGAATCTCGGTAAGGTATTGACGTTGGTAGCGATGCCACTGGCTGAAGTGTTCCTTGGTAGGTGCGACGGCGAGAGCAAGCAGAAGCACCACGCTCACTACACCGAAGGCGCGCACGGGATCACCGAAGAGCGCATGCCACAACGAGGATTTTGACTTTCTCGGAGACTCCACTTAACTCCTCCACGGCATCACCCAGGACCATCCCGGGCCGCGGAACCAGGTGCCAACTGCGGTAAGCACGATCAGTTCAAAGAGAAACCAGGTCATGATCCAGTAAGCGAGCGGCTTGGACGCTAGGTAACGTCGGAAGGCCGGTCCTGAATCCGCCTTGCTGTAAGCCGCGATGATCATGGCAATCGCAATCAAGACGGTGGGGGCAACGGCGACGTACACCTTGAAGAAAAGAAGGAAGAGCAGCATGCCTGCGGTAGCGACATAGAAGATGCGGAGCCGTTGCGGGCGATCCTGAAGAAAGAGTCCGGTGGCATCGATGTTGATGTTGAAGTAGGGAATGACAACGAGTGAAACGATCAGCATGGTCGGCACGAGGACTCCGGCGACCACGGGTGGGAAGTAGTGCAGCAGCTCCTGCAATCCCAGGAAGTACCACGGTGCCTTGGCGGGGTTGGGCGTATGCGTTGGATCGGCGATGCCTTCCAGCGGAGCGTTAAAGAAGAGCGAAACAACAACAAGAACGATGGCGAGCAGTTCAATGGCCAGTGCGGCTCGGAAGAGAACTTCCGGATAGGTCTGTATTTCATCTTCGCGATGCACTTTGACTTGCGCCGACGTGCGGCGCGTCACGAACACGACGCGTGTCGGAGATCGGCGCTGGTCGGAATCGATGCCGGCTACAAAGTCTTTAGGAGCAGTCATTTGGCCTCCTCCGTGGCGCTTGCTGTAGCGATCGCTGGTTTCGGTTCCGTTTGTTGCACGTAGAGGCCTCCGTCTTTGCGGATGCGCCAGAAATGCACGGCGATGAAGAGGATGGCTGTGAGGGGCAGGACAACACAGTGCAGCACGTAGAAACGGAGCAAAGCATTGGCATTGACTTGGTTGCCGCCCAGCAGCAGGAAGTGAATC
>CAILBQ010000696.1 GCA_903832475.1 uncultured Acidobacteriota bacterium
CTAATTCCCCGTTCCACTGAGCGCTACGCTTTGCGGAGTCGAAGCTCCGTTATCCGCAATGCTCAGCGTCGCCTTGTACGCCGCGGCCGCCGCCGGCTTGAAGGCCACATACACCACGCAATTGGCCGCTGGCGCCAGCGTCGCTCCGCAGGTATTCAGCTCTTCAAAATCCGTAGGATTGGTGCCGGTCAGCGTAATCGATGTCAGCTTCAACGTCGATGTTCCGCCATTGGTGATGGTGACCGCCTGCGCCGCTGAAGTCTTTCCATGCGGCGTCGTCGGGAAGGCAATGCTCGTCGTGCTCAGCTTGACTGCAGGAGCTGCGGTCCCGGTACCCGTCATCGTCACCTTCTGCGGCGAGCCGGTGGCGTTGTCCGTGATGCTGAGGGTCGCCGTCAGCGCGGCCGCCGTGGTCGGTGAGAACGCCACGTACAGCGAGCAGGAAGCCCCCACCGCTAGCGATGCACCGCACGTGCCGATCTCCTGGAACGACGTTGCATTCGTCCCGCCCAGTGCAATCGAGCTCAGGGTCACCGCAATCGTCCCCGTGTTCTTGACCGTCACGATCTGCGCGTCGCTGGTCGTCCCGGTAATCTGCGTGCCAAACGCCAGCGAAGTTGGCGTGACCGTCAACGTCGGTGTCGTCGGGTTGGTGCCCGTGCCCGTCAGCGCCACCGTCTGCGGCGAGCCCGTTGCGTTGTCGGCGATGCTCAACGAAGCTTTCAAAGCTCCTGTCGCCGCCGGCTTGAACTCCACCGACACCGTGCATGTTGCGCCCACTGCCAGCGACGTCGTGCAGGTCGTTGCCGACTTCAGGAACGAACTCGCGTTGGTTCCCGTGATCGTCTCCGACGTGAGCGTCAGCGCCGCCGTCCCCGTATTCTTGATCGTCACCACCTGCGCCGCTGTCGTCGACCCGATTGTGGTCGAAGCAAATGCCAGCGACGTCGGCGACAGCGTCACCGCCGGGGCCGTTGTCACCACCGAGGCCCAGTTGTTGACCAGGTTGGCGGCGTTGACCGATCCCAGTCCAGTGGCCAGATCGTAGCCCGTCGTCGAGCTGTAACCACTCAGGATGCCAACCCCATCGCCGCTGTGTTTCACAACGCAGTTCAACGTCCCGGGCACGCAGGGCACCGCATTGTTGTCCGTCGTGATGTCAAAGAAGTTGCAGGTATTGCCCGATGCCACCGAGACCGTATTGCAGCTTCCGCGGTTGTCCTTGGCTGCCAGCTTGTAAAAGGCCACGTTTGCATTGCCCTGCGCGGAACCCATCTTCTGGTTCACCAGGGCCATGATGCCCGCCATTGCCGGAGATGCCACCGACGTGCCGCCCACCGCCTGCGAAAAAGCATCGTTGGTGTTGGTGTAGTTGCAAGGTGCGCTGGCGGAATCGCAGATTGCATAGGCGTCACTCAGCGCCCCGCTGGCTGCGAATAAGGAGACGTCCGGTACATCGCGCTTGCCGTCGGCAGGCACGCCCGTTCCCGTTTGCCAAGATGGCTTGGCATAGCCTCCGGAGCAGGTCTGCGGTGTCGTTCCACTCGGCGTCGTGCACTTGCTCACTCCGCCCGTGCCGCCCGCCACCGTGACCAGACCGGTATCGAAGTTGTTGCTCAGCATGTACTGGCAAGACTGCTCCGTGTCGTACCCTGCCGCAGTGAAGCCATACAGGAGATCCACCGACGTGCTGGCGCAGGTGCCGTTCCACGGAACCTCTGGGATATAGCCCAGCGCCGTCGTAGTGTTCGCCGCGCCCGTATTCCAGTAGGTCTTGGTGAGGTTGGCCCAGTTGAAATCCGTTCCGCCCACCGCCACGTTGTACGGCGTGGTCGATGCACCGCTCACTGCGAGACCGGAGCCTGCTCCATAAGGGGCAGTTCCACCGCCGTCGCATGCCGCCGACCCCTGGTCTCCCGACGCGACGAACGCCGTTATGCCCTGCGCGGCCGCCTGCTGCCAGAGCGAGTTGTTCGCTGCGTTGCCCGCCGTCCCGTAGGCCAGCTCGCAGTTTCCGTAGCTGAAGCTCATCACCTTGGCAACGTTGTTGTTAATGATGTATAGGGCCGATGCCGAAGCTCCGTCTGATGTAGACGTGCTCTTTGTCGTCACAAACTTGATGGTCGCGTTCTTTGCCACCGCGCCCGACCACTCCACGTCCAGCGTGTTCTCGACCTTGTCATCCGCCGACGGTACTCCTGGATCAGTTCCATTGACGATGAATACCGGGTTGTTGGCCGGCAATCCAAACGAAGAACGGAACGTTTGCACATCGGACAGACTTACATCACTTCGTCCCGCTATGGCGATGGTCTGGCCGGCTCCGGTAATGCCCGCGCTCCAGAGCGGCGTCAAGTTGTAGATTGCCGCAAAATCGAGCGGCGTTACCAATTCGAAATTGGGGCTCGATCCCGGAACCAGGTACTGCGGTCGCGATGTCGTCTCCGGATTCAAAGGTGTCCACCCCGCTGAGCCCTTCGTCCGCGTGAAGTCTCCGAGGAAATGATGCATCGGCTTGGGAAAGAAGTTATGCAGGGACACGATCCCCGCGACCACCGGGCTCAGAGCCTCTGGAATCTGCGGATCGATCGTGTTGGCGATATGCGCTTCGCCATTCACCTGAAAGTGGTGAATCTCTGTCTGGAACGCATCCTGCACGCGGCCCGCGTCGCCGCTGAACTCAATGATGGTACGCCCCTTGGTCACCTGGTCCACGGTGAAACCCTGATTGGCAAGCCAGTTCGTCACCGCCTGGATGTCATAGTCGGACGGCCCATACTTCGCTCCAAACTCCTCCGGCGTCAGCCAGTGGTGGAAGTTCGCTGACTTTGGGTCTGTCTGCTCTTCCATGAACTTGTTCAAGGCCGCCTCCTGCTCCGGCGAGCGCTTGAGCAAGAGCATCATTCGTTCCATCGGGAACGCCCGTCCCACCGGCCCCCGGTCAAACTCCGGCCGGGCCAACGGATGTGTATTTCCTTGCAGGCGGGTCACCCTGTTTGCGTCCACCCGATCCACCACACGCGAAACAACGATCGGTCTTTCCGAACTCACGAGAACGGCATTGGCCTGCTCCGCCGAAGCGGAAGCCAACACGCCAGTTCCCAGAAAAACGCCAGCAATGATGTGGGTAATAATTCGATTGTGCATCCCGGTCTTCCTTTGCGAACAGATCTGCGGCCCGTAAGCCGCGATGGGGGTGAAGTTCGTTTCGAATACTCGTCCCTCGCCTGCGAAGCAACGGCTCGGATCTCATCCATCCAGTGCGTCGATTCGTCTGACGGTCCCGCGCGAGCCATTGACGATAGCTCGATGTGCAGGGGGATCGCTGCTTGTCTTTCCTGCGTCCACGATGAAATTGGAACGGATGCCTCGACCAGATCACGGCAAATTCTGATCCTGGCCTGGGGCGTCTCTACCTTAGCCTGCGTACGTCAAAGTCACAATGCCTCAAAAGTTTCTCAACCCGGCATCCATCGAACTTTGGTAATGGCAGTTTGACACCCTTCGTTCAGCTTCCGGAGCAGGATGCTCCGCAACCGCTTCCGAAGATTTTTAACTTAAGTTTGGTCTATCGATTGATAACGGGCGAGGCGCCGTAACTCATCCAGCGCCTCGCCCGTGACTTCTGCCCAGCCGGTCAGTTGCCCGTTCCCGCCAGCGCTACTGACTGCGGAGAGGCGGCTCCATTATCGGCAATAGCCAGCGTGGCCTTGAACGATCCCACCGCCGCCGGTTTGAACGCCAGGTAAACGGTGCAACTGGCCGCCGGCGAAAGCGTCGCACCGCAGCTGTTGAATTGCTCGAAGTCGGTCGGATTGGTTCCCCCCAGACTGATCGAGGTCAGCGTCAGCGTGGCCGTGCCGCTGTTGGTCAACGTCACTGCCTGCGCAGCCGAAACCTTTCCGTGCGCCGTGGTTGGGAAGGTGAGGCTGGTCGCACTCAGTTTCACCGACGGCGCGGCCGCTCCCGTCCCCGTCAGCGTCACCTTCTGCGGCGAACCAGCCGCATTGTCAGTAACGCTGATCGCTGCCGACAACGCTCCCGCCGCAGTCGGCTTGAATGCCGCATACAACGTGCAGGAGCCGCCTGCCGCAAGCGTCGTCCCACACGTCCCCAGCTCCTCGAACGAAGTCGCATTCGTCCCGCCAACGGCGATCGAACTAATGGTCAGGGCCGCAGTGCCAGAGTTCTTTACCGTCACCAGTTGCGCGTCGCTTGTTGACCCGACAATGGTCACCGGGAAGGCAATCGAAGTTGGCGTCAGCGTTACCGTTGGCGTTGCGCTGGCAGCTCCCGTCCCGCTCAGCTTTACCGATTGCGGTGAGCCAGTGACGTTATCGGCGATTGACAGCAGAGCCGTGAGTGCCCCAGCCGCCGCCGGCTTAAACTCGACCGACACGGTGCAGCTTGCCCCGACCGCGAGTGAAGCCCCGCAGGTCGTCGCCGA
>CAILBQ010000697.1 GCA_903832475.1 uncultured Acidobacteriota bacterium
CGCCCATGAAAGCTTTGCTCAAGCGCCAGGAACTTGGTCCCAATCGTCTTGCCTTCCGACCGCAGCACCCCAGCATGAGCACGCGCCAGCTTCATCGCCGCTTCCCATGCCTCGGTGCCGGTGTTCGCAAAGAAGACACGATCCATCCCCGTTCGTTCCGTCAGGCGCAGAGCCAGTTCCGCCTGCCCCTCGTGAAAGAAAAGATTTGAGGTGTGAATCAGCGCTTTGCTTTGTCGCGCAATCGCTTCCTCAATCGCAGCATGACCGTATCCCAGCGCATTCACGCCAATCCCGCTGAGCAGGTCGAGATACCGTTCACCATTCTCATCGATCAGGTGCACGCCTTCACCGCGCTCAAAGAGCAACGGATTGCGTTCGTAGGTCGGCAGTAACAAATGCGCTTCCGCAGCGCGAATCGATTCCAGTTTCACGGCTGACTCCTCCTCAGGCCACTATCTCTACGCAACCATCACTTCAGTACCTTGCGCCACGCGCGACGTACACAAATCCGGCAGCACATTCGCCGCCTCTGCAGGCAGGATCCGTACCCGCTTCACTCCATGCAGTAACGCTTCTCGGCAGGCGCTCAGCTTAGGCAGCATTCCGCCGGAGATCACCGTGTTCTTCGCCATTTCAGCAATCTGATCGATGCTCAACCACCGCATCACATCCCCGTTCGCATCGCGTACGCCCGGCACATCCGTAAGAAACACCAGCGCATCCGCCTTGCACGCCGTGGCGCAAGCAGCGGCCATCTCATCGGCGTTGATGTTGTAATACTCACCATCAAATCCCAGCGCCATCGAGCAGATCACCGGAACCCCTTGTAACTGCCAGATCGCCTCAATCCATCGCGGGTCGCTGGCCACAATCTCACCCACGAATCCCAGGTCCGGGCTGGTTCTCTTTTTGCGCGCGCGAAACATCAAACCATCTCCGCCGCCAAGACCAACCGCAGCCTGTCCCACCGCGCCTAGAGCAGCCACCAGCCCTTTATTGACTCGTCCCGCAAAGACCATTAGCGCTGCATCGCGGGTTTCCGCATCAGTGATTCGAAGACCATCCACAAACTCGCTCTTCTTGCCTAACTGCGCAAGCGTCTTCGTTAGTTGGATGCCGCCGCCATGCACCACGGCGACCTGGTTCCCGTCGCGCACCAGATCCGCAATAGCGCGAACACACGCTTGCAGCAAGGTAGGATTTTCCAGGCCCGCACCACCAAGTTTCACGACATATTTCATTCCAGGCCCTCCGCTTCGCCCCAGCCTTGCATCACATTCAGGTTTTGCACCGCCTGCCCAGCTGCGCCTTTCAATAGGTTGTCCAGGCAACTTACGATCACTGCTCTTCGCCCATCGTTCGATAGATGAAAACCGATATCCGAATAGCAGGTTCGCACCGAAAATTGAATCTCCGGCAACGTCGAGCCAAACAGCCGTACCATCGGACTTTCGTGGTAAAACCTCCGATAACATGCTTCAATCGAAGCGTTGCTCTGCGCTTCGTGAAACCGTACATAAATCGTCGACAGAATTCCCCTCGGGATGGGCAGAAGATGCGGCGTAAACGTTAAGTCTTCGCTCGCAACTCCAAGCTGCTCGAGCAGCTCGCCCGTATGCCGATGGGTAAAGACTCCATATGCTGACAGGTTGTTCGCCGCATGCATAAAATGCGTCTTCGCGGTAGCTGCTTTCCCAGCCCCGCTAACGCCGCTCTTCGAATCGCAAACGATGCCGTGACCTGTGTCAATGAGCTCCGCTGCCAACAGAGGTTTCAAGGCCAGAATTACCGACGTCGCGTAGCATCCCGGATTGGCAACCAACCCCGCTTCACGGATCTCTTCGCGATGCAACTCCGGCATGCCATACACCGCCTCCGATTGCATCTCCAGCGCCGCGGTCGAGCCCTCATCGTCAAACTTGTAAACCGCGCGATGTTCTGCCTGTTCCAGCCGCCACGCTCCGCTCAGATCGATGACTCGAATTCCGCGCTTGCGCGCCTCCGGCACAGCCTGGCGAGACCACTCGTGCGGCGTCGCCATAAAGAGAACATCAACATCAAGATCATCAATCAGTTCCCAGGAAAAAGATTGCAGCCGAAGTGATCCAGTTCCGTGACTGTCCGTTAATTCTGGATGAATTTCACCCAGCGGAATTCCGCCGCGTTCTTGATCAACGGCTTCGACGCGTCCCGCGAAAACGGGAACCTTGGCGCGCAGCCGTGGATGCCGAACGAGTAAGCGAGCCAGCTCCGCTCCTGCATATCCCGTCACGCCCACGACTGCTGTTTGTATCGTCTGGCTCATCGTAAACTCGTTAGCTCTCCAGTATCCTGCGCAGCTTAGCCTGAGCCTCTGCGGCTCGCCGTACGTCGGGGCAGATCACTAATACTGTGTCGTCTCCAGCGATCGTTCCCAGCACCTCTGGCCACTGCTCATTGTCCAGGGCAGCCGCGACCGGTTGCGCTCCCCCCATCACTGTACCAATGACTACCTGGTTCATGGCCTGCTGGCTGCGCAATCCAAATGTTTCGAGGACATCGGCCACACCCGGCCGTCCATCGTCATCATCTTCTGCAACTGCAATAGCGGCGCCGTTTCCGTTGGCCAGCCCGTATCCGTCCGCGCCTTTGAAAAGATGGAGCTCGTGCAAGTCACGCGACAGTGTGGCTTGCGTGACAGCGAACCCTCTTCGACGCAGCTTCCGCCGCAGTTCGTCTTGGCTCTGGATCGGAGCCGCGCCCACCAACTCTCGTATCGCATTGTGCCGATCCATTTTCATAGCTGCCAGCCTCAGTCGAAAAAAAGCCCTCTCGCGAGCAAATCGAAAGCGCGGTCCTTGTGCAAGGACCGCGCTTGCATAAATATACGATGCTTTGTATAAATATGCAAGGTAGGTTTCGCAGTTTTCCCGCCACATAATTTTCCTGGCCAGATCTCCGCACACTTCGCTTCGCCATCCTGCAAGTCTTCCTTCGGTCTTTCCATTGGAAACTCGCCCAAAGAGGTCGTATAGTAACGTATGGATCGCATTCGCAATTTTTCCGAGAGCCTGTCCAGGCCAGCCAGCGACAACCGCCGGCCGGGCGAAATGTCTTTCGCTCCCAGCCTCCTAGATCCGCGATTCGATTCGGAATCGTGCGGCGTTGGTTTCGTCGCTCGCCTGTCTGGAGAGCCCTCCCACGAGATTCTGAAGCACGCTCTGACGGCGCTCGCCCGCCTCGAGCATCGCGGCGCAGTGGCCGCCGACGGTAAGTCGAGTGACGGCGTTGGAGTGATGACCGCCATCCCGCGAGAACTGCTCCTCCAGTCCTCCGGCATAAAACTCCACCGCGACCGCCCTCTTGGCGTTGCCGTCGTGTTTCTCGACGGTGAAGCTCTCCCCTCTCGTGAGCAACTCGAAGCCGCTTTTGCCGCACAGCAAATTGAACTCCTCGCCTGGCGTCCGGTTCCGATCTGTCCTCAGATCCTTGGATCGATTGCGGCATCCACACTTCCAAACATCTGGCACGTCCTGGTCACGGCCGACGATGTCACGGACTTCGATCGCAAGCTCTATCTCGTGCGTAAGCAATTCGAGCGCTCGCAGATGCCCGGATATGTGGCTTCAATCTCTTCCAGCACGATCGTGTACAAGGGCCTTTGTAACGGCAGCTTGCTGCCCCAGTTCTACCCCGATTTGTCTGACCCCTTTTACGAGACGGCTTTCACCGTCTTTCATCAGCGCTACGCGACCAATGTGCTGCCCAACTGGGATCGTGCACAGCCATGTCGAACCCTTGCGCACAACGGCGAAATCAACACCATCTGGGGAAACCGCTCCCGCATGGAAGCCCGCGCCGCTACCCTCTCGCTTGATCTGCATCCCGTGCTCACCACCGGCGGTTCCGACTCTACCTCCCTCGACGAAGTCGTGGAGCTCCTTGCGCAAAACGGCCGCACCGTGGCTGAAGCCTTGCGCATGCTGGTCCCTCCCGCCAATCACGACAACACCTCCTCGTTCTTGCAGTACACCGGCGATTGCGTCGAGCCGTGGGACGGCCCGGCGGCTCTGGCTTTCGCCGATGGCCGGCAGGTCGGCGCTATCCTCGACCGCAACGGCCTGCGACCCTGTCGCTACGCCGTCAGCGATGACGGCTTGGTCGTCGCCGGCTCCGAAGCTGGTCTGGTTGACATGGATCCAGAACACGTCGTCCACTCCGGCAGGCTCGGCCCCGGTCAGATGATCATGGTTGATCTGGAAACCCACGAGTTTCTCGAAAACCAGGAACTTTTGAACCGTTTCGACCAGAAGAGCCGTTATCAGGAAGATC
>CAILBQ010000698.1 GCA_903832475.1 uncultured Acidobacteriota bacterium
AGATAGACCTCCATCGAATTTACAAGGTGTGTCGCCTGCAAGTTGCGGCGAGCGCGTACATGCGGTAGGCTGCAAACACCTTGCCAAACCCGGGCATCATCGTTCGCAACACCCCAAGCCATTGACCTGAGGAGCCTTGGCCAGATCGCCGATGCAAGTCTTCCCGGCTTTCTGCAGTGCATTTTCTTCACCGTCCTGTAATTCTTACCGTGTCAGTCGCGCGGACGTAGGCAAGCCAGGACGGGACCGGGCAGGGAATTCGGCGAAGAAGCACGCCGTAGCTCTACGCTCGGACGGCTCGCTTTTTCTTGCGCAGCGACGTCTTCGCGACGTCCGGCCGGGCCGCGTTCCGGGAGAAGAACTGGTCGTGCAGCACCACGTTCAGCAGGGACTTGTGCACGCGAATCCGACGGTTGTACTCGATAAAGCCAAGCTTGCGAAAGCGGTTCATGAAGAAGCTGACTCGCGAGCGCGTCGTCCCGATCATGTCCGCCAGCGACTCCTGCGTGATCTTCGGAATCAGGCACTCCGGCTCGCCCGGCTTGCCAAATTCGGCCATCAACAGCAGGATGCGCGCCAGCCGTTTTTCGCTCGAGTTGAAGAGCTGGTCAACCAGGTCGGCCTGGGTCCGCATGCTTCGCGCCAGCAGGAATTTGAGAAAGATGTCGGAGAAAGCGTGCTCTTCATGAAGCACGCGAATCATCTCGTCTCTCTCGATCTTCAAGGCCACGCAGCCGCTCGTCGCGAAAGCTGACGACATGCGCAGTCCCTGTGGTCCGGCAATCGACTCCTCACCAATAAACTGTCCGGCGGAGAGCAACGTGATCGTCGCTTCCTTTCCCACTGTCGACAGCACCGTGAGCTTTGCCGTGCCCGATTGCAGGTAGAAGACACAATCTGCCGGGCTGCCTTGGGTAAAGAAAGCGCCTTTGTTCTTGATGCGAACGATTCTGCGCCCCAGGCCGGCGCTTGCCAGAAAGTCAGCAGGGTTGAATGCACTGTTGTTCATCATGCTCATACCTGCGTCTCTCGTTGAAAATTTCATACTAGGTTACGCCACAATCTGAACACCTCGCATTGTTTTGAAGTGGGCCAGCCGACTGGAAACGTGCGGCTGTTGCTGCAATTCTGATCGTTCCAATGTTCGGCATGTGCAATCTGTATCGGATTGCTCGCCGTTTCGCGTGCTCTGATAGCTCTATGCTTTTCAAATCAAGGACTTTATGAATCGATCCTGAATGGCCAAACTATCCGCGGAATAACTCCACAAACAAGCCGACGCCGCCCCCGGGACTGGATTGGCGGCGTCGACTTTATTCTGCGGACGATTAAGGTGGAAAGGCCGCGTTGCTTAGTTCGAAGCGACCGCCTGAGCCTTCGCGCCACGGACGGCACTTAGAAAAGGTTCAGCTACGCCAGGTGTCGCAATTTGACCGCGCAGAATGGAACGCGTTGTCGCCCCAGGTCCATACATGACCCGCGTCGAGTCGTTATCCCTGCGAATCGATGCGCCGGTCAGGGTGAGGCCGGCAAAGGCTCCGCGCGCGCGTGAATAGGTCAGCACTTCCGTGTTCAACTTCCAGTCCGTATCCGCGGAAGCATGACGTCCAACCGGTCCGGCCGCTGCCGAAGCATCCGCGCCCAGCTGAAATCCGCTTGAGATAAGATGCGCCATCCCTTTGTCGCTCTGAATGATCATGACCAGGTCCACGCCTTCGACGCCAATCTGCAATCCCCAGCTTCCGCCGGTGATGGAAAAGAAAGCGGGTGCACTCCAGCCGGTCTTGGTTCGGCAGGTCGCAACCCCGCGTCCATTTTCCGCGCCGAAGACAAATCCGCCTTTCAGCATGTGTGGCACCACAGCAACGCATCGCGCATGCTCCAGTACTTCTTCCGGGATTCCTCTATCGGGTGCGGCCATGATCTCGTGCAGCACGCGCCCGGCGTGGTCCAACCGGTCGTCGGTAGCTTCGCGAGTGGTTGCCGCCCAGCCGACGCTGGTCATACTGAGAATTGCCATTGCAACAAGGAGCTTCTTCATGCGTTTCACCGTTTCTATCCATGCCCACGCGCACTTGCTGATTTCGCAATGTGAAAGGTACAAGGTGTGCCTACACTAACCGCATGGCGGTGAATGATCTGAGCTACTAAGCTCATCGCCTCGAACCTTCTGAGTCGTATCCCGATGAAGTATGAGTGGTATCTCGACTTACTTCGAGTCACTCGGCACAATCCCGATCGTCTTTAGCCAGGTGTCTACGAGGCGCGGCCACTTCGAAACCGGCAGCCGCGTGGGTCGCAGTCCAAACGCATGGCCGCCCTGCGCGTACAGGTGCATCTCGACGGGAACGCCAGCCTTCTTCAGCGCAGCGTAGTAGACCAGCGACTGGTTCACGCCATCGACAATGTCGTCTTCGTTCTGCAGCAGGAAGGTCGGCGGCGTCTGCCGGGAGATATGGTTCTTGATGTCAGGATTCAATCCCGGCCCGTCGTCCGACAGCGACAGATGGCCTGGGTAGACAGCAACGGCAAAGTCCGGGCGGCAGCTCTCCTTATCGGCTGCATCGACGGCCGGGTACAGCCGCCGGTCAAAATGCACACTCATCGCCGCCACCAGGTGCCCTCCTGCTGAGAAGCCCAGCACGCCAATCTTGTGCGGATCGATGTGCCATTCCGCGGCATGAAAGCGTACCAGCCCCACCGCCCTCTGCGCATCCTCGAGAGCTTCCGGAGACTTGGGGTACGCTCCTGACTTGGGCAGCTTCCCTTCGCCCGGCACGCGATATTTCAGCAGCACGCAGGTGATTCCCTCGACCGTCAGCCAGTCGCAGACTTCGGTCCCTTCGAGATCGATGGCGAGGATCTGGTAGCCTCCGCCAGGGAACACCACCATCGCCGCCCCGGAGTTCTTCCCCTTCGGCGAATACACAGTCATGCTTGGCTGCGAGACATTGTTGATGTAGGTCCACGGCTTGCCGCCAACCAGCTCCTTGTCTTCGATCTTCACCGTTTCCGGTCCGGTGAAGGGTCGTGCATCCGGAGCCTTGCCCGGCCAGATGCGCACCTGCGCATGCCCAGCCGTTGGCTGCCAGGAAGGTGACTGCGATTCCAACTTGGTCGAAAAAAGGGCCAGACAGAGGGAAAAAAGAAGGGACAGCCTGAAAGTGCTCACAGTTTAGGCATACCATAGCTGCGCTGCGCGGGATCACTCGCTGTGCCCTGCTATGCCAAAGGGTTCCACACTCGGCAACCCTCCGCCAATGACCCCACGAACTAACTCTGAGTCACAGCCTCGCGGTCCTGCGCGGCTGCCGGTGTAAACGTCATGCGAATGCCATGCTTCGGCCGCAGGATCACCATGGGCCGCGCCTCAATCGTCTGCCCGGGTGTGAGTTCAAAATCGTATTTCATCAGCACCTTGCTCAGGATCATGAGGATTTGCAGCATGGCGTAGTTGCCGCCGATGCAGCCCCGCGGTCCGCCGCCAAAAGGCAGATACGTAAAGGGCGGATGCAGCTTCTCGTTCGCCTTGGTGAAGCGCTCTGGATCGAAGCTTTCCGCGTCTTCCCAATAGCGAGGCGCATGATGCGCGCCATACACAAACACGATCACCGTCGATCCCGCGGGAATCGCGACGTCGCCAACATGGTCGTCCGCAACCGCCATGCGGTCGATCATCCAGAAAGGCGGATACAGCCGCAGCGCTTCCGAAATGATCTGGTTCGCAAACTCAAACCGCATTACGTGCAGATAACTCAGTGGCTCGCCGTCCAGCACTGTATCGAACTCCAGCCGCAATCGCTCCAGCACATCCGGTCGCGAACTGAGCAGGTACAAAAGCCACGACAGAGCATTCGACGAAGTCTCGTGCCCCGCGACCAGCAACTGCATGCTTTCGCTCAACACCAGCTCGTCGCTCATTCCTTCGCCGTCGGCATAACGCGCGTCCATCAGCGTCTGCAGCAGATCGTTGCCAGGCGGCCCATTGCGCCGCTGCTTGATGTACTTGTACAGAACGCTGTCCGCCTGGGCGCGCATCTCTTCATGCCTGCGCAACTCACCCGTAGCCGCAAACCATGGATTCAGGTAGGGCATCAACGTCTGCTTCACGATGAACTCCTGCACCGTCAGGATGGTATGGCTCACCAGGTCGATGTCTTCATCCTTCAAGCGCGCGCCAAACAGGGAACGCGCGACCATCGCGAAAGTCATTTTCATCAGGTGCGGATAAATGTCGACGGGGCCAACGCTCACCTGGCGGTCAAACTCCCGCAGCGACTCGGCAAGCGAATCCTGCATGATGGCCGAGAGCGCCTCCAGCTGCTTGCGATCAAAGCCCTTCTGGATCAGTCGCCGCTGCGTCTTCCACGGCTCTCCATGCGTGGTCAGCAGGCCCTTGCCCAGGAAATGCCCCATCCGCTTTACCTGGATCTCCGACTTTTGATAATTGTCCGCATTGGTCTTCAGCACATGCTGGATCACGGCAGGATCGATGGTGACGATGGCTTCCTTGATGCCGCCCAGGTAAAAGCGGAACGTGTCGCCAAAGGATTCGGCGTACTTGCACAACACCTGTACTGGATTGGCTGCCATGGCGCGGGAATCCGCAAAGGATCGCCATCGAGAAACTGCAGGGACCGCCGTGGGCGAAGTCATAGCTCAAAACCTGTGGCACTCTTAGGCTGTTGATCTATGCCCGAAGTGCATTTCATGTGATCTGCCTGAAGCGAATAGCTGGCCATATAGGTGGCTTTTACGCGCGAAGCTAGTTCTCGTTTCCGAGTTGCTTCAAAAGTATCAGATGATGCAGGATCGCCCGGCTCATGGTGGGATGTTGCCGGTACGGAACGCCAAATTCTTCCGCAGTTTCCTTCACGATCCGCGTCAACGGCGCGTAGTGGGTGTGGCACACAAACGGGCAAAGATGATGCGCGATGTGGTGGTTGAGTCCGCCCACCAGCCAGCCAACCACTGGGTTCGACGTCGCATAATCCGCCGTGGTTGCGAAGATGTGATACACCCCATTCTCAAACTCGCCGCGATCGGCCGGAAAATAGGTCGTATCGATGGTGTGGGTCGTCTGGAAAACCAGCGTCACGCTCAATCCCACGATCAGATGAACCAGCAGGAACGCCCCGCCCACCAGCAGCGGCGATTTTCCCAGCAGCAGCACCGGCAGCACCAGCATGTAGGTGAGGTAAAACGCCTTGCCCGCGAAAAGAATCGCGTATTCCCGCAGAGGATGTTTCGTACGTCTCAGGTAGTCATGCTTGGGAAAGAAGAAGCTTTCGAAGTCGCGCACGAAGACATAGTCCAGCGAAAACATCGCATAAAAGAACAGCGCGTAGACATGCTGGAAGCGGTGATAGCCGGCGCGCGGTTCAAAGGGCGTAAACCGGAAGATGCCACGCCCGGTGAGCGCGTCGTCTTCGCCATGCAGATTGATGCAGGAGTGGTGGCCGCGGTGGTGAAGGATCCGCCACATGTACGAGCTAATCCCGCAAAGGTCGAAGACGTAGTTGAGCGTCTTGTTGACGGCTGGAACGGACGAAATGGCGTTGTGATTGCTGTCGTGCGCGATGTTCAGCAGCAGAAATGTCTGCGCCAACCCGCTCAGCAGGTAAAGCGCAACAAAAAGCCATGCATTTGTTTTCAGCGTGTAGAGAGCGATCCAGCTGCCAGCCAGAACGATCAGTCCGGCGGCAATCTTGGTCCACATCATGCCGTCGGCTTTGGGAGAAATGTTTTCTTCGGAGAAAAACTTCTCCAGCCGCCGGCGCAGCACCTTGGGAAACGATCCACCAGCCGTTTCGCCCAGCCTAGGTGAGGCCTCAGCGGGTACCAGATCTTCGATGTCTGCCTGCAGGGTGATCAACGCTTCGGTCCCGGACGCCACGGGCGCCTCCACTTGTCTTGTAGGGCCGAGTGTCCCGGCCTCAGATCTCAGTTACCCAGGGGTCGCAGCAGACTTTCAGCCTCGCCGCAGGCGTCGAACGACGATGGTATCGCGAATTTTCATCGAGAATCAAGCAAATTCGCCTGGAGCGTCACTTGATGGGACTGCTTGGTTCACGATACGGAAGAAGCGTTGCAATGCACCTCCGCTCTGCTAATATTAACCGATTGATCGCTTACAACGAGGACGCTCCGAATCTGGCCATTGACCTCTGTCCGGACTCCTGCAAGACACTCCCGTTTCCAGCGTTCGGATCGCGAAAGCAACCAAGCCGCGTCCGTGCCGAGCGACACGTGCGCAAAGAACGACCAGCTCCTCGTTCTTTATGTTTGGTCTTGACTGGCCCGCGCAAGACTTGCGTACTCCGAGAGTCATACGCATTTGC
>CAILBQ010000699.1 GCA_903832475.1 uncultured Acidobacteriota bacterium
GTCTGTTCCCGAGGGGTTGAGTTCGGTGACGAAGGCGGTGGTCGAAGCATTGTGAGCGGTCTGAAAGACTCCCGCGGTGATGGGGAAGTCTGCCGATGTGGTGCTGCCTGCGATGTAGGCATTTCCAGCGGCGTCGATGGCGATGCCGTTGGCTACATCGCCGCCGCCTCCGGAGCCGGTTCCGCCAAGGTAAGTGGAGTACAAGAGGCTGGTTCCGGTGGGGTTCAACTCCGTGACGAAGGCATTATACGAAGCAGAGTTTCCTTTGAAATGAAGCTGAAAAGCTGCGTCGGTTACCGGGAAATTGGTGGACGCGGTGTATCCGATCACGTAAGCGTTACCCAGAGGACCGACAGCAATGGACTGGGCCACGTCGCCCATGCCGGGAGAGGCGCTGTTTCCTTTTCCGCCCAGGTAAGTCGAGTAGGTTAGACCGCTACCGGTTGCATTGAGCCGGGCGACGAAGGCGTTCGGCGCATTCGGGGTTGTTGAGTTGTTGGTTGTCTGAGCAGCGCCGCAGGTGATCGGGAAGTCGGTCGAATAGGTGGCTCCCGTGACGTAGGCGTTGCTGGCCGAGTCCAGCGCGATGGCGTAACCGAAATCGCCGCCCGTGCCACCGAGGTAGGTGGAATAGACCAAGGCGGTGCCGGCGGGGTTGAGTTTGCTGATGAAGACGGTTCCGCCTTTCGACGCCAAAGCGGAACCGTTTGTCGACTGAAGGGCGCCGGAGGTGACAGGGAAATCTGTCGAATTGGTGGTGCCGACAATGTAAGAATTCCCGGCGTCGTCGACGGCGATCCCGTTGGCAGCATCGCCGCCCGTGCCGCCGAGATAGGTGGAATAGACGAGGACAGGATCAATGATGAGAGGCAACGCGTGATCGTAGCTGGCGATAGTGAAACTGACTTGGTTGCCGGCGACGAGTTTGTAACTGGAGGAGATGGGGTGTCGCTGCCCGTTGATTTCCTGATAGGTGACGGGTTTGAGCAGACGCAGATCCGAAGAGCCAGAATTCAGCACCAAGTCTCCGGTTTGCTGGTCGATGTGCAAATTGGCAGAGAGTGAGTCGCTTGCATGGAAGGACAGGGTGATACTGCTCGGGTCAGCGCCCGGTTGTACAACGAAGTCATGTTCCAGTTGGCGCTGGTTGCCGTAGTAGACGAGATCGATGCCGGGGTAGACGTCGAGATAGCGGACCTTGCCGTACGTGGGCAGGTCGGTGCGCCATTTTGACGGGTCGTTGCCGAGGAAATAGTTGACCTTGCCGGGGAGGGGCTCCTGGCCGGTGGGAGTGGCGGTATGGAGATGGGCGTCGGCGAGGCTGATTCGAACTAGGTGTTGTTTCGAAGCTTTGCAAGGCGAGGGTTTTGGGACGGTTGTGGAGGAAGGACTGGCGGCAGGGCAGCGAGTGGCATCGCTGAGAGCCAGTAAGGCGTCCTGATCGGTGAGGAAGAGGGAGTAGCCGGGTCCGCGCGACAGGAAGCGGACGCGTGGATCGGCTTGACCGCGGTTGGCTTCAAAGCTGAGGGGGATGCGGCCGTAGTCGGGCTTGGCGGGGGCGGGTGCTGTAGAGACAGCTTTTGGTGGCAGTGCCAGGGAGACCGCTGGGATGAGGGGTAACAAGGAGATAAGGACGCGTGCGACGGAAAAGCTCGATTTCATATGCCCTCCTAGGCCTTGTAGTGGGTCCACCTGAAGGAAGCAAATCTTGTACACAAAGCATAGTCCTGTTTTGAAGAGTCAAGGAGAAATTAGCGGATGATTGAGAATAAGTCGGGCAAGAAATGTAACTACAAGCTAGGACCTGAGAAGAATGAAGTTATTCGCATAGCGGGAATTGAGGAGTCAAGACAGCCGCAGGTGCTTCGACTGAACTGGGCGTGGCTAGGGTGACGCACCTGTTGGTGGGGGAGAGAAGGCAGACGCATCTCCACGATTACGCCACACTAAGTCTCCCCACGGACGAAGACTTGTCCGCGGGGCCAGTTCCGTTCAGGAGGGCGATTCTAAGGGGGGTTGCGGTTAGTCGGCGTCGGACTTGGTGGGTTTGCGGAGTTTGGATTTGGTTTTTTCCAGGTGCTTCTGGATTTCTTCGGCGTCGTCCATGTCGCGGAGTTCGGCGGCTTCCTGTTTGGTTTTCGGTTTGGCGATCTTGGCCTGGGCGGGGTCGAAGACCTTGGGGTCGCTGGGCAGGAAGGTGAAGGGCGTGAGGGTGGGCGTGGCAGCGAATACGTTGGTGAACTGGCCGGCGAGTGCGTCTTCGAGATTGAGCGGTGCGACGCCGAGAAGTTCTCGATGGTGTTGGTGATCGAACCCATGCTGCTGTGCTGGTGGCTGACGGCATGGGGACGCGTCCAGGGGCTGGCGATGAGCAGGATGCTGCGGTGGGCGTCGACGTGGTCTATGCCGTCCTGGGCGTCGTCTTCGGTGACGAAGAGAGCGGAGTCTTTCCAGATGGGGGTCTTGGAGAGGTAATCGACGATGCGACCGAGAGCAAGGTCGTTGTCCGCCACATAGGAGGCGCGGTAGGGGTAGCCGTCGCCGGGGCGTGGGCCGGCAGTGTGGTCGCCGGGGAGGCGGATGACGATGAGACCGGGGATTCCGGCCTTGGATTGAAGGCGGCGGGAGAAATCCTTTTTGAATTCTTCGACGCGGAACTGGTCGGGGATGCCGAGGTTGAAGGTGGGGAAGGCGCGGTCGCTGAATTCGAAAACGGGTTTGGGAACGGGTGCGTTGAGGAAGAGGCGCTGGCCTTCGGGTGCGGTGCCGTCGATTTCGGCGTTGCCTTCGATTTCGAGGCCTTCGCCGTAATTGAGGACGCCGAGGCCGGAGCCGGCGATGTGTTCCCAGAGAGAGCCGAACTGAGGCTCGTCTTCGGGCATGGGTGCGTCGGCTCCGCCAAAGAGTGCGCGGCGTCCGGGTTGGGACGCGCCGGGATCGGAGTCGCGCCGGCCGCCGTAGCCGCTGGTCCAGGCGGTGTTGAAGAAGGGCGTAGGGTTGATGCCCATGACCCAGCGATGGCCGTCGGCCGAGACGTCGGAGTCGACGTAGAAATTGTCGCTGAAGGCGAACTGTTTCGCGAGTGCGTGGAGGTTGGGTGTGACCTGGAGATGGCTGGCCTCGATGGCGTGAGTGCCGCGTTTGCCGTTGCTGCGTTCTTCGGCCCAGCCGTCGAGTCCGTAGCGGGCGAGAGAGGGGTCGCCGTTGGCGCCGGGAATGTCGCCGAGAACTTCGTCGTAGGTGCGGTTTTCGCGGATGACGAGGAAACAGTGCTTCAGCTTGGGGAGATCGAGGCGGTTGTTGAGGGCATAGGTGTTGTTGTTGAGGACAGATTCAGTGAGGACAGCGGGCTCGGGGAGGGTAGTGAGGTCGACGACGGAGAGGCTGCCGAGTTCGAGGGCTCCGATGTAGGAAGGAGCAGAGTCACTGTGGAGCTTGCCGCCGTTGGGGCCGGCTCCTTTGCCCTTGGTGTTGACGATGAAGAGGGTGCGGCCGTCTGGTGAGACGGCGACGGCGGAAGGGTTCCAGCCGGTGGGGATATGTTCGAGGACTTCCATGGTGATGGTGTTGAGGACGGCGACGGCGTCGATTCCGGATTCGGCGACGTAGAGGCGGTTGTCGGGGGTGGAGTCGGGCAGGTTGGGGTGAGGGCCGAGAGCGAGGCCGCTGGGCATGACTCCGCGAAGAGGACGATTTTGGGCGTCGTGAAAGTCGGCGGTGGGGAAGGGTGAGAGCTGGGTTTCGGCGAGAACGCGGGTGCCATCGGGCGAGATTTTGGCGATGGCGTCCTGGTGGGCGAGGGAGACATAGACGGCGTCGCGGGCAGCGATGACGCCGGTGGGGGCAGAGCCGCCGACTTGGCCGTTTGGGTCCTCGGTGATGGGCTGGCCTAGGTGCAGTTCAGCGGTTCTGACGGGGTGGATCACGTCGTGGATATCGTAGGTCCAAAGGCTGCTGCCGCGAGGGGAGTTAGGGTCGCCCAGTCCGGGGATTTTACGGCCTTCTACCGTTGCGCCTTCACGGGCCTCTTTGGAGGGATAGGCGAAGGGCGGGAAGTGGAGGCCGGTGCCGATCGGGTCTTCGCGCTTGACGCCGGGGATGGTGGTGTATTCAAAAAGGCCGGTGTTGGTGGCGTAGAGCCGATTGCCATCCGGGGAAAGCGCGAGTGCGAAGGGCGAAGCGCCGGTAGGCATTGAGGCAACGCACTTGCGGGTGGCGATATCGATGACTACGATGCGCCAGTTGCCCTGGTCGAGGGCGAAGAGAGTGCGGCCATCCTGGGAAGGAAGGACGGAGGCAGCGAAACTGCCGGTGTAATCCGTCGCGGCAATTTTGCCATCGAGCGGAATCTCGCCCAGGGAGTGGTAGTCGGCGGTGTCATAAATGGCGACTTTGCCGGAGTTGCCAGTGGCGACATAGAGGGTTCGGCCGTCGAGAGAGTAGGCGAGGCCGGCGTGGACTTCAATCTTGGGATCATTGGCTTCCGTCGATGGAAGGCGGCGCACTGTAGCGCTGGGTGAGCCGGGATTGGTAATGATGTTGAGCGCGAAGGGGAAACCAATGGAGGGGATAGCAGCTTGCGAGGCGTCCTGGTTGAGGGCGATGGCGAAGGGATAGGGCGCGACGGGGATCCAGGAGCCGGCGGGGCGAATCTGGCGGCCGTTGGGGAGGATGGCCTCGACGCCGATCTGCGCGGCGGCGGCTGGGGCGGGGAGGGCTTCGGTTTTGGGGCTGACGTGAGGGTTTTCCTGGGCGGTGGTCTGGGCGAGGGAGGGCAAAGCAGCCAACAAGGAGAACGCGAGCGCGAAGGAGGCAGAACGAAATTGGGAGGCCATGTCTTCAAGGATGCATGTAGAAAGTGAATTCTCCAACAAAAACACTGCAACCGTGCCAATGACAGCTTTCCGCAGCGGCGCGCCCTGAATCGATGAGCGCGTTGTCGAAGGAAAAGCGGCGATGGCAGGAGGCGGGCGAAGGATGAAATGGGAGAGCCGAAATTTCGTTCACTGTGCTGAACGCATTCATCTGCCGTCATCACATTTTCACTAGACTTTGCGTGTTCGGGCGCGGAATCTCAACCGCGGACCCGAATCAAAGGGTCGGAGGTATTTGATGAAAGATCTAAGCAGGATTGGTGTAACAGGGGCCAGCGTGCTTTTCGCGCTCGCTACGATGGCAACGGCGGGCAACGCGCAAACGACAGCAGAAGAACATTCACATGGCGAGAGCGGTTTGAACAAAGTCAAGACTGTGTGGGTGATTTTGATGGAGAACCACAACTGGACTGGCAACAATGCCGGAGCACAGTATGGCAACCCCGACATCAAGGGCAGTCCATTGGCGCCGTATATCAATGGTCCGCTGCTGGCCACGTCGGCGCATGCGGAGCAGTATTACAACCCGAAAGACAATCATCCCAGCCAGCCGAATTATCTATGGCTCGAGGCAGGCACCAATTTTGGTGTCTTGGCTGATACGCAGCCGGGCCAACCGCAGTTGAATACGGACCAGCACCTGGTGAAGCAGCTGGAAGAC
>CAILBQ010000700.1 GCA_903832475.1 uncultured Acidobacteriota bacterium
TGCTTCTGGCGCATTTCGCCGCTGCCTTTGTCCATGAAGCCGACAGAAGTATGGATCGTACCGCGTGTGCTTCCGTAGCGATTGTTGTAGACGATCAGCGAGCGCTGGCCATCGAAATTGTTGGAATAGGCGAAGACGTTTTCGTCGACGCCGTGCTCCGTCCAGAAATCGTAGAGGACAAAGTTGGTGCTTTCGGCGAAGATGCGGCGGTTCTTGAGCAGGGGCGCGATGTCGCGCTGGTGGCGGGCCATGAGGTCGTCGTTTTCCCACTCCTGCATCTTGGCCTGCTTGAACTCCATGCCGTAACGCTCGGTGAAGCCTTCGATCTGGCCGTGGCCGAACATGGGCAGGCCGGGGAGAGTCGATAGCAACGTGGCGCAGCCGAAGCATTTGTCACCGTCGCCGAACTGGTCAATGGCGGTGCGCTCATCCGGATTGGACATGAAATTGACGTAACGCTTGAGAATGTCGGGATCGAATTCCAGGGTCTTCTTGAGATAGCTGCGGTACTTGGCATTCTCTTCGTCGCGCAGCATGTTCATGAATGCGGAGTTGTAGACGCGGTGCATGCCGAGGGTACGAACGAAGTAGCCTTCGAGGAGCCAGAAGGCTTCGGCGAGGAGGAGGGTGCCGGGGACTTCAACGGCGACGCGGTCGACCACTTCGCGCCAGAATTCGTTGGGCATGAGCTCGTCGAAAGCTTCCTGGGAGATGGCGTTTTCGGCGCGTGAGGGAATGGATCCGCCGGCGCCGGGAAGAGGGAACCAGAGGCGCTGGACGTGGCGCTTGGCCAGGACCATGGCGGCGTCAAAGCGGATGATTGGGAATTGCCGGGCGACGTGCAGGATGACCTGCATCACATGCTCGCGGACGTAAGCCTTGGAGTAGTCGAGCTGGGCGGTGTCATTCCAGGCGAAGGTAGTCCCATCGTTGCCGTGGTAGACGTAGCGGGTTTCGCCGGATTGGTGGTAGCGGACGCGGAAGGCGACGGCGGCGTCGGTCTGATCGTAGTAATGGTCTTCGATCTTGATTTCAACGCGGGAGTCGGGAGAGATGTCGGGGCCATTGAAGGTGTAGACCGGGAACGGGCTTTCCGGGCAGGAGATGAACCAGTCGGGGTGTTCGATGACCCAGGGCGAATCGATGCCCATGTGGTTGGGGACCATGTCGCTGGCAAGGCGGATGCCGTGAGCGGCGGCGCGGTCGCGGAGGATGGAATAGGCGTGGGTTCCACCGAGGTCTTCAGCAATGTTGTATTCCTTGAGCGAGTAGGCGGAGGCAACCGCGTCGCCGTGGCCGCGCAGGCGCTTGATGGTGCGCGAAGCGATGCTGCGCTCCCAGAGGCCGATGAGCCAGAGGCCGGTGATGCCACGTTCGTTGAGGAGCTTCATTTCTTCGTCGGGGATATGGTCGAGGTGATGAATGTGGCGGCCGTACTTTTTCGACAGCTGCTCAAGCCAGACGTAGGTGCTCTTGGCGATGAGGACGACGTTAGGCATCCAGGCCTGGTCAGCGGAAAAGGCTTCGTATTCGTTGAGCGGGGCCTGGTAATCGGTGGCGTAACGGCGGCGACGTTGCCCGTCGGGACCGATGACGTATTCGCCGCCAAAGTCGGCGTGGTAGCCAACGAATTCGTCGCCGATAAATCCCTGCGAACCCCAGGTGGGCGCTCCATGGCGGAACTGGTCGGGCCCGGGCGGGTTGAAGCGCATCCAGATGGCGATGTCTTCTTCGCGGACGACGTCGATGGCGAGCAGGACGCGACTGAGGTTCTCGCCGAGGTACTTGGGCCAGCGCTCGCGGATGTAATCGAGCTGACCGGTGATGGAGTCGGGCGAGGCGAGCATGGGCGCGGTGAGGGCGTCGAGCAGGGTGCCGACTTCCGCGGAGAAGAGGGGGCGGGTGCTCAGATAATCGGGGAGCTTGGCGGTGACGTTCTGGTAAGGGGTATTGAGCTGGAGATCCTTGTCGTCGAAGAGTTCGCGAAAGGATTTGAAGGCCGGGTTGATGTTGGTGAGCCAGAGGAGCATGAGCTCTTCGAGGGCGGCTTCGCGATTGGGAAAGCCTTCGGTGGTTCGCTGCAGCCATTGGATGGGAGTGAGCTTGCCCTGGAAGACGTCGACGGTGGGGAATTGCTCGACGAAGTTGAGGAGGAGCTTTTCGACGTTTTCGGGGCCGATTTGCGAGGCGAACCAGCGCAGAGCCTCGGCGTGGACGGCGGGATCGATTTCGGCGCGGTAGCGGGCGATGAGGGCGTGATTCAATTCGTCGATGAGGCCCATGGCGAAGAGGGCGCCAGCGTTGACGGTGCCGGCTGCACTCGATTCGGACCCTGCCGCGTGCAATTCGTTCAGTTGGGCGGCGAGTTTGCGGCTTGCTGTGACATTGGCGAAAACGACATTGCCGGTGTAGCTGAAGTGCAGTTCATCGGTCTTTAATTTTTCCCGGATAGCGCGGGAGATGTGGAATTCCATTCGAAGTGGCTCCAGTACAGCGGGTTCATCAGAATGCGTGATGCGCTACGGTGACGCCGTGGAAAGATGATGCTACCGCACAGGCGTCGGCTTTGGCTGCTCAACTTTGTCTGATGCGAAGTGTAGCTGGTTGGAGCGCTGGGACCGGTTCTGGGTGTCGCAGGAGATGGGATGGAGTCCCGGGTTGTGGAGGGAATTTTTGAGACGGGGCTGGATCAGGATGACTTTGTCGTGTGTGTGCAGGGGGAAGGTAGAAGCAGATTCCCCCAAGGGGAATGACAGAAAGAAAGGCAAGGGCAGAAGCAAGGACAGAGACAAAGGCAAGGGCAGAAGCAGGAACTGAGGCAAAAGCGAGGACATAAGCATTAAGGAACTGGGTGCTGGGTCGCTCGGGGGACCCTGCGTGCGACATGTTTTTCCGGGGGCCGAAGCCCCCCGGCTCATTCGCAGTTTGCAACCTGTTCACTTCTATCGTGCTTTGCCTTTCCCCTGCGCTCTGTCCGCGCGTTCGGCGACTAGCATTTGGACGGGGTGGGCCAAAGCGTTGATTTGCGGGTCGTAATATTCGTAAACCTTTGATTCGAAGGTGCGGGCGCGGATGGGGTATTTGGCACGCAGGCGGTATTTGAGCGTGATGGTCTGGTGGGGCGTGAGGGCGTTGAAGTAGAGGATGGCCTGGGTGGCGGTCTGGCTGAATTTTTCCAGGTGGCCGGGCTGGCCCGGGTTTGATTTTTCCTGGATGGTCTGGAGGTCTTCGGAGAGGAGTTCAAAGCCGGGCGGGATGCCGAGGTCGACCATAATCATGTTGGCGGTTTTTCCGAGGTTGTTGCGCACAGTCGCGGTTGCGGTGGCGATGTCGTTTTGTTCCAGTCGCGTACGGTCGTAGGCCAGGTCGATGGATAAGGCATCCGCGGCGGGATGGTCTTGTTCCCAGGGAGTGAAGTGGCGGCCTACGATCTGATACGCTAGGCCGCCGCTGCCTTCAAAGCTGAGATCGACGGTGTTGGGCTGAGCGGCGTCGATGTTTTTGAAGGCGAACTGGTGGAAGAGGTCGTTGTTTTCCGGGGTGAGGTGGAGGGTTTCGACGGGCTTGCCGTTGAGCGAGACGACGGCGGTGCCGCGGACGTCGGAGGCGCTGACCTGGGAGGCGAGCAGGATGGCGCGCAGGGCCATGATGGTGGCCTGGGTGGTGCCCCAGTTCCCTGCCGCGTCCTTTTTCGAGGCGAGGAAGGTGAGCGCCTTGCGGGTGGTTTCCGAGGCCTGTCCCCATTTGAGCAGAGCCTGGACGGCGAGGCCCGTGGTTTCGACGGCGGCGCTGGGGCCGCGGGCGTAGACGCTGGTTTCTTCGGTGGTCCAGAAAATCTGGTTGTCTTTTTCGCTTTTGGCGTCGAGTAAGGCCTGTGTGGCGCGGCGGGTGAAGTCGCCGTTTTTAGAAAGGTCGACGGCGAAGTTGGCGATCAGGGCGAGAGTGTAGGCGTCGGCCTTGCCACTGTTGGAATGCGATTCGATGTAGGATTTGGCCTTTTCGACGGCCGGTCCCTGGTAGCCGATGTCGGCGAGCGACCAGGCGAGGTAGGCGGTGATGCGCAGGACGTCAGAGTTGTAGCGGTTGGTGGCGCCCTCGTTGATGAAGTAGGTGTCGGGTTTCCAACTGCCGTCGGGCTGCTGCTGGGCGGCGAGCCAGTTGGCGGTGCGTTCAATGAGGCGCGGGTCGACTTCGGAGACCTTGGCCATGTCCTTGAATTCCATCAGGCCGTAGGCGGTGAGGATTTTGTTGGCGGGTGCCTGGCCAAACCAGGAGAAGCCGCCGCCGGGAACTTCAAAGGTGAGCAGGCGCTGGTAGCCGTTGGCGATGTACCCCTCAGCCTTGGCGTGGACTTCTGGGGTGAGCTTTTTGGTCTGCTTCATGTAGTCGAGGGCGAGGACGTTGGGATAGGTGCTGGAAGAAGTCTGTTCGAAGCAGCCGGAAGGCATCTGGAGGATGCTGTCCATGCCTTCGATGACCTGGCTGAGCGGGCCGGGGTAGAGGCGGACGAAGAGGGTGGTGGCTTCGGGGATGGCGTTGGGCGGGAACTGGAGCTGTTGGTGGATGGTGGACGCTGTCTTGTCGGAACTGTCGAGGCGGCCGTTGAAGACGAGATTCTGCTCGCGGCCGTTAGGGACGACTTCGATTTCGCGGACGATCACGTCACAGTGTTCACCATCGCCGAGCTGAGCGGTCAGGGTGAGCTTGAACTTGCCGATGCGCTTGGCGTTGATGGTGAACTGGGCGCTGCCGACGCGGTTGGATTCGACGTTCACCGACTTTTCTGCGGCGTCATTCTCAAGACTGAACCAGTCGTCCTGCTGGAGCTTGAGGCTGACGGCTCCGGATTTGCCGGAGTAGTTGTAGAGGCCGACTGGAATCGAAACCTGGTCGCCCTGGGTGAGGGTGACGGGCAGGTCAAGGTCGACGAAGAAATCCTGGAAGACCTTGAGGCTCGACGTGCCGGTGCCAAGAGAGCCCGACTGGGTTGAGGCGAGCATGGCCATCCGCCAGGTGGTGATGGAGTCGGCGATAGGGATGGTGATGGAGGCATCGCCGTGGCCGTCGGTGAGGATTTCGGGATTGATGTAGAGGGCTTCGGGGAACCAGGAGCGGACGTGCGTAGCCGCGTCGGGAGCCTTTTTGTCGAGAGCCATGTCGTTGCGGCCGGTGGAGCGGAGGTCGTTGACCACGGCTGAGTTGAGAACGGCCATCGCTTGCGCCTGTCGCATGGGAGCGGCCATGACGATGGGGCCTTCGATGGCACCCCTGGCCTTGAACACCATGCCGGCAAACGGACGCAGCTGCATGGGAGCCTCGGCACTGACGGTGACGGTCTCGGTTGCGGAGCCTACCTCGAGCGTTGCGGCGAGAATGGCGCGGTCGCGAGGCTGCACCGTTACCGTGCTGGACAACTGCATGAATCCTGGAGTCGTGATGTCGATGCGATATTTGCCCGCGGCGAGGGTGGAAAGGGTGAACTGCCCGAGGGTGTCGGTGCGGGTGACGCGCGCCTGGCCGGTGGAGGAGGCGGTCAGCGTGACGCTGGCTCCGGGAATGATGGCTCCGGTCACATCTACGACGGAACCGGTGATTTCGGCGCGCTGGTCCATGGGGCCGCGATCATGTTCGAAGTGGATTTCGAGGTTGCCGCCGCGGGCATGATTGTCGGGCGCGGTCGCCTGGACGCCGATGTGCTCGTCGAGGTAGACGATAAGGTCATCGGCCGTGCCAAACTGGCGATCGGGGCCGGCGCTCTGAACGCTGAAATATCGCTCCCTGTTTTGCCGATCGGCGAGAGCCTTGAGGCGCACGGTAGTGCCCCAGGCGTCGGTGACAAATGGGCTGGATTGCTTGGCCATCCGGTCAAATTCGCCGACGAAGTTGGGGTGCTCCTCGCTGTTGCGAGTGAGTTGATCGGCGAGTTTTTGAGTACGGACGAGGAATGCCTGACGGTAGCGCTGCTGGTACTCTTCGTACTTGTCCTGCGGCAGTTCGCGGCCGAATTCGATGTTGAGGCGCGTGGGGTTGGCGATCTCGGTGGCGGAGAAGAGGGCGCGGGCGGCGAGGTCGTGATCCTGCGCCTCTTGCAAGACGGGAGTGAAGGGATCGCGGCGAGGGTGGGGCATGGGGATCGGGTGGGGGTTGTCGACGACGTCATTCATGGAGAGGGAATGGATTTCGTAGCGGGGCTTCATCACCTCCTGTTCGAGGTAGAAAAAGACCTTGGCGAAACCGGGCTGCTTTTCGGCGAGGGCGAAGACGGCTTCGTCGACGACCTGGAGGCCAAGCGCGGCGCTGACGCCTTCGCCGCGGGTGTTGGTGACGTGGAAGCGGATGCGGGCTTCAGATCCGGGCTTGTACTGGGCCTGGTCGGCGACGGTTTCGATGTGAAGCTCGTCGGCGGGCTGGACGAAGATCAGGCGATGATCGGCGACGGGTTCGGCGTCGCGTCCGAAGAGGTAGGCGTTCAGGTCGAGGGTGCCGGCCATCTCGGGAGTGGCCGGAAGGGTGAGCTCGGCCTGGCCATTGGCGAGGTCGAGATCGCGGGTGAGGATGGTCTGGCCGTTTTTGACGATGTCAATGTAGGCCGTGGCGCGGTTGCGGGTGGAAAGGACTTTGAGCTCGATGGGGTCGCCGGCTTTGACGACGGCCTGGCTGGTGCGAAGGAGAATCTGGTCCGTCCCAACTTTGCTTTCGAGAGGAATGCTGGTCGAGAGACGGTTGCCATGGTGGTCGTCGGCGTCGACCTGAATGGATTCCTTGTCGAAGCCGGCGCTGCTGATGCCGGGGTGAATCTTGATGACGGCGACGCCGGAGGCATCGGTGGTGACGTGCTGGTCGCGAGTGTCCTGGGGTTCGAGAGAGCCGGGCTGGCTGCCGGCGTAGCGAACGCGGATAGTGGCCGGGGCTGGGCTACCGTCGGGGTAAGAGCTGAGTACAAAAACTTGATTGTCGAGGTTAGGGATGAGGACGCCGCTTTCGGGGATGGCGGTGACCAGCAGGGGCGAGGCGCTGATGGTGATCGGCTCCTGACGGGTTTCGGCGTGGGCGGCGGAGTCTTTGACGGTGGCTTCGACGAGGGCCTGGGCGGAGCCTTGGCTGAGCGGACGGCCGGCGAAGTATTTCGGCAGGCTGAGGTCGAATTTGTAGGCTCCGTCGACGTCGGTCTTGCCGGTGGCGGAGGCCGCTTCAAAGACCGCGACATCGGCGCCGGAGAGCTTCAACGTGACTTCCGCGTTGTCGACCGGCTTGCCGAAGAAGTAGTTGGCGCGGATTGTGCCGGCGACGTGATCGCCAGGGCGGTAGTCGCGTTTTGGCTTGTTATCTTTCATGGGGAATTCAATGGCGACTTTGAATTTGGGCAGGACGTAGCGCTCGACGTTGATTGCGATTTCGGCGGTGTTGGAGGGGTTGGCGGGGTCGCCCATCAGGGCGCGAAGGTGATAGGTGCCGAGGTTGACTTCGTCAGCCAGGGAGAACTCGGTGGATGCGATGCCGTAGGCGTCGGTCGAGGTCGATTTCTTGAAAACTTTGTTGCCCTTGGAGTCTTCGAGCTCAAAGGTGAGAGGACGATTGGCGCTGGCTTTGTTGTCGGCGCGGTCGAGCGACAGGGCGCGGATGTGCAGGGTCTGGCCGGGCTGGTAAAGAGGCTTTTCGGTCGTCAGGAGGATGGAGGCGGTGTCTTTGAGAGTGATGGACTGCTTGAATTCGGTTGAGCCGATGGGAGTGTCGGCGACGAAGCGGAGGTCGTAGGTGCCGGTCAGGCCGGCGGGGAACTGTACGGCTGCTTCGAGGCTGCCGCGGCGGTTGAGTTTGCCGGTAAAGAGGGATTGAGACGGGCGGTCGGGGATGAGTAGTTCGATGTGGACAGAACCCGCGAGAGGCACGGAGGGTGTGCCGTTCTCCGAGGCGTCAGTGACGATGACGCGAATGGAGGCGCGGCTGCCGGCGAGGTATTCTGACTGGCCGAGAACGCGGACGACGGGCCGGCGCAGGATTTCCGAAACGGACTCGATGCCGTCGATGGCCGGCTGCTCTATAGGGGAGTCCGGACCATAAACGAAGCGGTAGTGGATGCGCTGCCAGAGGATTTCGTCGAAGGGGATGGCTTTGTCCGGGGTGATCGATTCCTGCCATGCGCCTTCGCCATTGGCGATGTCGACGTTGCTCTCGGTTCGGCCGAGGACGTGGTCCTCCGGATCGAGCAATTCGACGGTGAGACGGCCTGCGCCGGCATGCTGCGAGCGGTAGGGAATAGAAAGGGACAGGCTGCCGCGAGTGTACGAGGCGGATAGGCGGCGAGCCTGCACGCGGGTCAGGACAGGGGCGAACACAAGGAGCAAAGCGGCGGCGAGAGCGGCAACGGCGTACAGGACGCGGAAACGATGGAAGGAAGACATGCGGGTTCTCCTTGCGCGCCGCCTGCTGTGGCTTTCTGGCAGCGGGGCATCTGAGCGGAGAACGGCACGCCGGGAATAACTTGCAGGGAATTTTACGGAGAGTTGGGCGCCGGCTTCCAGGTCAACCCATCGGGGCTGATCCAGCGCTCACCGGTGTCGGTGAGCATCTCGAAGACTGGAAGGCTGGAGACGCCGGTGGCGCGAGCTTTCTTCCTCGCCGGGCTGGCGGATTTGTCCAACATGCCGGATAAGGCATTGGTCTGGGGTGCTTTCTGCTGCGACTGAGCTGAATTCACGGTGACGGTCTGGGTGGCGGCTCCTATGTCGAGGGTGAGGTTGGATTGAAGGGACTGATTGGCGGCCAGCGCTATTCCCGAGAGCAGGCGTTTCTGGAAGCCGGGCGCTTCGGCTTCGAGCTGGTAGGTGCCGGGCACGAGGCTGGGGGATTGATAGCGGCCCGAGGAGTCGGTCTTCAAGGACAGGGCGGTTTGGGTTTCCTTGTTGCTGAGCAGGACGGTGGCGTTGGGAATAACGGCGCCGGTCTGGTCGGTGACGGTGCCGTGGATGGAGGGGGATGGCGGTGCGGTGGCGGCTCCGGCCGCAAGAGGCGCGATGACAGCGGCTGAGGACAGCTGTGGTAGATCTGCCACAGGGCGCGGCCGGGATACGGAGACGTTGACTTTGACGGCGTGGCCGGACCATTGGGTGGGAACCGGCCTCCAGTGCTGGCCGTCGTCTTCGCTGAAAAAGAGGGAGTTATGAGCGTCGAGGGCCAGGACGTGGTGGTTGGCAGCTGTCATGGAGAGTGTAGGGAGGCCGCTGGGCAGAGGATTCGCCGGCTGCAAGGACAAATATGCGTACTGCAGGATTTTAGCTTTTTCATCGGAAGGGGCGGGGGATGGCGAGGCCATGACTGAATTCAGGGCGACGTTGGCGGAATCGATGGACTGGCCGCTGGCTTGGACGGCGACGGTCTGCGTGCTGCTTCGCTGTGCGGCGGAAGCGGCCGGAACGGCGGGGGCCGATGTTCCGGCGAGGGGAGCGTTGAGGATCGCGTCGGGGTAAGTGCGGGGGGCGGGCATCGGGCCGCCATTCGCAGCGGCAGAAGCGGGTTGGGCTGTGGGGAAAAGGGGGCTGGCGTTGCGCCCCTGCTGGGGCAGGTTGGCGACGGGTCCACCCGCAACGCCGGGCTTGGCGGGCGCCTGGGGTGCCTCCGGCCTGCCCGCCTTCTGATCCTGGCGAAGGGCTCCCCGCGCCGAGCGCAATGCAAAGTCTTGACGAAGTGGAGCCCGTTCGGCATCCGCGATGTCTGGTTCGGCTTGCTGTTGCACCACCGCAATCTGCGGCTGCATGGCCAGCGAACTGTGACGCAGTCGATCCTGATGAAGATACACAACGACGATGGCAAGCGAAGCGAGGGCCGCGGCGGCGGTCCCGGACCAGGCCAGATTCCAGCCAGAGAACCAGGACCTTCGAGGAGCTGCGAGAAGCGGCTGAGGCGTTTCGTCCACGGGCGGAAGAGCCAGGGCGACGATGCCGCGGCAGTGAGAGCACTGAGCGAGGTGGGCGAGGGTTTCCTGATACTCGTGCGCGGACAGGGCCTGCTCGGCGAAGGCGCTGAGCTGGTCGGCGTCCGGATGAACCGGATCAGCATGGTGGCCGGATTGGAGGAGTTCGCTCATTGAGGATCCGAGAGTGAGGTGGTGACGGCTGATTCCGGTGGAGAAGCAGCCGCTTTGGGACCCGCTCGAACGGAGAACGGGGGAGATTGGGAAGTTTGCAGGAGCGCGCGCAGGTTTATTTCGAGGTCGCGCGGGTCGGTGCCGAGGGCTTCCTGGGCGGCGCGTTTGTCGAGGCCGGCGCGCTGCAGGTTTTTGAGCAGTTGCTTGCGGACATCGGCGCCGAGGGATTTGAGACGGCGGCTGATGGTGGCTTCGTGGACGCGGAGGATCTGACCGATCTGCTGCAGGGTCTGGCGATCGAGGTAGTAGGCGGCGAGCAGGAAGCGTTCTTCGGGGGTGCGGCCGCGCAGGGTGACTGCGAGTGCTTCGGTGAGCACGGTGTTGCCGGCGGGCGAGGCAATGGTTGGGTCGGGGCTCGAGGGAGGATCGACATCGTCGAGCGGTTTTTCGCGATAGGTGCGGCGGTGGTGGTCGACGTGGCGCTGGGCGAGCGTGGTGCGCAGCCATCCGAGCAGCGAGCCTCGGCCGGAATACGAGGCGAGCGGCGAACGACGCTGGCCTTCGCGTTCGCTGAGGCCGTAGAGCTCGGCGTAGAGCGATTCGGCGAGATCATGGCCGAGCGTAGCAGAGCCGGTCATGGCGATGGCCGCCTGGAGGAGCGGGGTGCGATATAAGGCGATGAAGCGCTCCCAGGCTGCTTCTCTTCCCAGCACGCAGGCGGTGGCGAGAGCCAGTTCAGGGAGACGGAGAGCGCGGTAGAAAGCAGCTACATGGGAGGGATCGGCGGTGGCGCCGGGAGGACGTCCGTAATTTAAGCGCGCGCCGAGCGTGGATAAGGCCTCACCCCACTCAATTACTGAAAGGCTGCAGGACTTTGCGTCGGCTAAGGTCCAGAGTTCATGCAGGAGTTCGGGAGAGATGGCGGAAGTGCGAGGTTCGGTGAAGGTCGCCAACACCGATGCTGCGTCGAGCGACAGGGTCACATCCTCGGATTGTGGAGTGCTGTCCACGACTTGACGATACTGCATGGATAGACGCAGGGGAATGGAAGAAGAGGGTAGGGTTCAGCGATGGCTCTTTGGGGAAGGCGGAGCGGTCTTCCAATCCTGGAGCGATTTGCTGGAGACAATGCCGGCGCCTTCGCGGACCACGTAAAAGCGGTCGGCGGCGAGTTTGCCAAGATGCTCGATTTTGCCGTCGGGCCAGCGGACTTCGGTCTTGTCGAGCATATCGTGGCTGCCCAGGCCGAAGTGGAGGCGAAGATCGTTCTGGGAGAGATAGCTGCCACCGGACATGACTTCGCCGAGCTGGATAAGGTCACCGGCGGTGGTCTGTACGCGGGTATTGAAACCGAGGCGGTTGCCGTTCGATGCTTCCAGTTGGAAACTGACGAAGTGATTGGGAGGACCGCCCTCGGGCCTCAGGATCATGGGCCGGCCGATGAGGTTTTCGACGACTGCCTCGATCTTGCCGTCATTGAAGAGGTCGCCGATGGCCATGCCGCGGCTGACCTGCGGGATTTGAATGGCGGAGCCGGCGAGCTTGCTCGCATCCTTGAAGGTGCCGTCGTGCTGGTTTACGAGAAGCACCTTGGGCTGCAGATATCTCAGGCCTTGCGGCGAGCCGTCGACCTGGGGATACACATGGCCGTCGACGATAAAAATGTCGACCCAGCCGGTGTTGGCAAAGTCGACGAAGGCGTCGCCCCATCCCACCAGGCCGCGCGTGCTGCGAGCTACGCCGGAGGGCATGGAAATGTCAGTGAAGGCCAGGTCGCCATCATTGCGGTCGAGAACGGCGTATTCGTTATCGAAGTGAGAGATGAAGATGGCCGGCCTGCCGGTGTGGAAGGCGTCACCGATGGCCACGCCCATGTTGGCCTGCGGCTTTCCGCTTTCATTAAACGCCACGCCCGAGGGAACGCCTTCATCCACGAACTTGCCTTTGCCATCGCCGCGATAGAGGTAGTTGGGCTGGCCATCGTTGGTGACGAAGAGGTCGAGCTTGCCGTCGTTGTCGAAATGGGTCCAGACAGAAGTGAGGCCGTAGCGACGGGCGGGATCTTCGACGCCTGAGCCTTGAGAGACATCTGTGAATGTGTCGTTTTTATTGTTGTGGTAGAGCGTGTCAGGCGATCCTTTGAGGCCGCGCGGGCCGCATTGAACGTCGATGCCCATGTAGCGACAGATCTCGCTCGAGCCGAAGGCGGCCATGTTTTTCAGGTCGAAGTCGACGTAGTGAGAGACAAAGAGGTCCTGGCCTCCATCGTTGTCATAGTCACCGAAGGTAGCGCCGGTGGCCCAGAGGGTATCGCCGTCGAGGCCGGCCTTCTTGGTAACGTCAGTGAAGGTGCCGTTGCCATTGTTGCGGTAGAGGACGACTCCGCCAAAACAGGTGACGAGCAGGTCAGGCCAGCCATCGTTGTTGTAGTCGCCGACAACCGCGCCCATGGCCCAGCAGGGGTAGCCAACTCCGGCCTTGTCGGTGACGTCGGTGAAGGTGCCATCGTGGTTGTTGCGGTAGAGGGCGCTGCGGGATTTCTGGCCCTTCTGAGCCGTCTCAACGGTTTGAGCATTGGTGAAGTAGATGTCGAGCCAGCCGTCACCGTCGTAGTCGATCAGCGCGACGCCGCCGCTCATAGACTCAACGATGAATCTCTGATCAACGCTGGATTGATGGACGAAGTCGATGTGGGTGGAGTCGGTAGTGTCAACCAGTTGTGGATAATCCGGTGCGGCACTGGCCATTGTCGAGACGCGCGGCGATACAGGGATGGATTGGGAAGAACAGGCGAGCGAAGCCAGCGCAAGAAAGAGAAGCGCAAGAAGACGGGAGAA
>CAILBQ010000701.1 GCA_903832475.1 uncultured Acidobacteriota bacterium
CCCACGTAGCTGTCATTGTTCCGGTAGGAAGCCCCGAAACTAAACGCAATTCCGTGACCAAGAACATCCCGGTAGACAAATCCGCCTCCCCACTGCGGGACATCGCCGCCCCCGCCCCCTAAGTGCGTAATCAGCTCTCGGTGATCAGGGACCCGCGAAATCACGTTGATAACACCGCCCATCGCGGTGCCGCCGTACAGCGATGAGAACGCGCCTGCGACCACCTCGATGCGAGCAACGTCGTCGAGCGAGACCGAGGACCAATTGACTCCATTCGAATAGCCGCTGTTCAGCGGCTGGCCGTCCAACAGGACCAGTGTTCGGCTATTCGAGATTCCGCGCAGCGTAACTCCTCCCTGGCCTGAGCCTGGGGTTGTATCGCCGAACGGGCTGCCGCGAAAGTAAAGGCCGGGTATGTCCGCCACGACATCGGCGAGCCGGTAGGCATTGAATTTGGAGAATTCAGCATCCGAGGTGACGTAAACATTTGCTGGGGCTTCCGAAAGCGGAACAGCCGTTCTCGTTGCCGTGACTACGACCTGATCGAGTGTGATTGTCGGGGATGGCGTGGTCGGCGAATCGGTTGCGGCAGCCGTGTCGGCTGCTCGAGCTGGTTGGGTCGGCAGTTGCGAGAATAGGGCGAGCGCGGCAGCAGCCGCGGTCGCATTGCGGGAAAATGGGGAGAGTTTCACAGAAAAAAAGATTGAAGGAATGCGAGAAAGATTCGGATTTGGGCATAGCAACGCCCGGGAAGGTCATCTGCAGGCCAAGCCGTGCGGCGCGAAAGACGCGGAGGACGCGTAGCTTGTTTAAGCGCGCGCCAACTCAGTTAGCCCACGGGCTGATTGCCTCCAGTATGGAGAGGCAATCGGGCCAGGAAAACGCCTTTCGGCTAGACCGCGACTAGGCGCACTGCGCCCGCGGCGGTGGCACCGGGGGCGCGAGACGATCCTCCGTCAAACCCGGCATCTCGTTCGGAGTCCAGGGCGCAGCCTCCGGCGCCGAGACGATGACCGGCTGGACTGCTTGGAAGAAGAGAATCGGCTTAACCTTGACCTCTCCCTGAGGAGTGTTGGACCGCGATTCGTCCTGCTGTTTGGCGTTGGCGACCATGCGGCAAATGCCGCACATCTCGCCGTTGAAGGTCCTCTGGACCGCTTGGGAAACCGACATAGACCGCGAGTAATCCACAGCCATGCGGCCCCAGGCAAAGAGTTGCACCAAATCCCACTGCGAACCTGTGGCGAAACAGCACAGGAGCAATACAGCAGGAATTTGGAAACGCCGACGCACCGCGCGTTTCAATGGGGATTTCTACCGCCTGGCAAGCCTTGGATGCTTTAAGGCACAGAGGATTGGTGGGGCAAGCGAGCGTGGAGTGCCCCACGCAGCAATAGGGTCCCCTTTCTTTGAACGCATAAACTTTGCGTAAGTCCCCGAAAATTTCCGGAGTCACTAGTCGATTGGAAACAAAGCCTTGTTTCCCAATTTCGGTTGACACCCCACCCCTTGCGCGAGGCGCAATGTTTAATCTTGGACAAGCAAGCCCGCAGACCTGAGCGAGTTCGCAAACGAATCTCCGCGAAATGCGGAATCGCTTAGCCTTGGAGCGCCGCGCACATCCCGATTGATTTGCGGAAGATTTACAGGAGCGGTTGGCTGAATTTTCCCGGCGTAATTGGTTATAGCTCGCTGAAGCGATCTCACGGCGTCCAGGTGAACTTCACACCCAGTTCCCGGAGCGCGTCAAAGGTGGTCGCATGCTCTACTTGAAAAGCCTTGCAGGCATTTGGCATCGGAATTCTCGAGCGCGCATCGGCCGCAAATACCTCGTGGGTTACAAGTACCAGCCCATTAGCCTTCGCGTGCGCGATCAACCAGGCATCTGCCTTCGATGCGAAGTCTGCTTTAGCTTGCGGCAAGAACTGCGCCTGTGCAGCGGCCCAGGTTTGAAGCTGAGCGTAAACTCCGATCGTTCCGGTAGCTCCAGAATCAGCAAAAAGACTGGTCGGCGCGGCGGCTGCCCATGCCTTCAGGTCGTCGTTTCCCTTCTGCAGTTCCACTCCAACGTGATCGATGCTCAGGATCCGTTGCTGAGCGTGCCAGCCAAGGACCGCATCCCAGTATCCAGGACATAGGTCGAAGGCATAATAACGACGCTTGGCCTCGATAAACGCGTTCGCATCGAACAGGAAGCGATGCGGCTGACTCATGCGCCAATTCCTTCCAGGCCCTTGGCGTAGCGGTCGAACGTTGCCCCGTAGAGCCCGGTAAGGCGGTAGGCTTCCTGGTAAAGGACGTGCCCTTCGCGAGCCGCCCGCACCACCATTTCGCCGAAGCGCCTGCCGATCCTCACCTCCTGAGTCAGGTAAAAATCGCCGCCGGAGGGCCGTCGCTCGGCGTGGCGCCGCTCCTCTGCGAGGTAGTGGTTGTAAAACGAGAAAAACACGTCTCGCGATATGAGCCGCAGGTCCAAAGCTCGACGCGCTGCCACAAGTGGGCTCACCTTGAACCTACGCGCTAAAACTTGGAAAGGTTCCTGCGACTGGTCCGCCTCCGGCCATAGCCTTTTCATCTCGGCTTCTGGAACGAGCAACTCGGCGGCGACGAGGTTGCACCACCTCTCTGCCACATCATCGGCGGGTTGCATGTCGGCAAGCCCGAATACTCCTCCTTGCCCCAGCCATAGGTGCGCTAGTTCATGGGCCAGGGTGAACATTTGAGCGGCCTTGGCATCGACGCCGTTCACAAAGATGAGGGGCGCCCAACGGTCTGGCAGCACGAAGCCGCGAAACTCGTTTGGATCGAGCCTCCGGCGCGTACTATTGCCCACCACACCGTTGATCACCACCATCACGCCGATCGTTTCGATTGCACGTCGTAGAGCCCGCAATGCATCGCTCCACGTTCCGTACAATTGCGCCCAGTCTGCCGTCAATTCTAGCGCGCCACGAACCCGGGAGGCGACGGCGATTGGCTCATCGCTGACGGTGGTAGTCCCGACGAATTCCAACGCCGGTTGCTCGGCCTCACGTAGGTAGTCGCGCAGCCAATCTTGCCGACGCTGCATGGTCTGAATCGTTTCCAAGAGGTTCGGACTGGGACGACGCACGCCTCGATCCCTTACCGTGCGGAAATCCGGCACAGGAAGCGTTTCTTCGGGCGGTTCCGGCAGGAAGAAATAACCCAGCGGCGTTAAGGTGCGTTGAGCGAGCTTTTCGAGTTGATGAAGGGTTGGAGCCTTTTCTCCGGCTTCCCACTGCTCGTACTTTGGAAAGTGCTCAACGAGCGCAGCTGTGGACAATCCGGCACGCTCCCGTGCCCAGCGGATGATCTGAGGACTGACGCTCACAGCGCTCATTTGTAAATAGCTTCGTAGTTCATCGGGTTGGCGTCAACGCCGCCCCCCCCAAAGGGGGGTAGGCGTTCTCGACACTGTTCCGACCCCGATTGAGCCTCCCGAAACCTTGCGCCATGCGTAAGGGGTGGGGTGTCTCCGTAAATTGGGAAACAA
>CAILBQ010000702.1 GCA_903832475.1 uncultured Acidobacteriota bacterium
CAGATATGGCTCTCCGCCTGCGGTAATACCGGCATCGAGCAATTCAGCGATCTTCGGATGCGCCAGCTTGCCGAGGATGGCGCCCTCGCGCTTGAATCGTTCAGCACCAAAGTCATCGAGTAAAGCAAGATGGATGAACTTGATGGCGACCTTGCGATCGAACCTGCCGTCGCAACGTTCCGCGAGCCAGACGCTTCCCATGCCTCCGCTGCCGATCATTCTTAAGAGGCGGTAGTGCGCGACAACCTGACCGGTCCGCGACGCCGCATAGGTCGGTTGTGCTTCCGCCGCGATTGATCGGGCAGCAACCTCGACTGCTGGTGTCTCCAGAAACCCTCCGGCCCTTCGATACGACGTCATCAGCGACCTGACTTCATCGGCCAGCGCTTCGTCGCCGCCGCTTGCATCACGCAGGAACTCTTCCCGGTCTTCCGGAGCAAGCTCCAAGGCCGATTGCAGCAAATCGTCAATCCGTTTCCAGCGCTCGGTATCCATAGGTTGGCAGGATTTGGGTGAGAGATATTGGCCAGAGACTTAAGTCGCGTCCAGGGCTGGTTCGGATGCGGCGCGATTCATTTCGCGGAAGAGCCATGCGCGCGCCGTATTCCAGTCCCGAGCGACAGTGATGGTCGAGACATGCAGAACCTCCCCCGTCTCTTCCACGCTCAGGCCGCCAAAAAAGCGCAGCTCGACCACTCGCGCCTTGCGCGCGTCAAAGCGCGCCAGGGCGTTCATCGCATCATCGAGCAACACCAGGTCGGCATCGGGTTCAGGTCCGATGGTGTTGACGTCGTCCAACGAAAGGTGCTGAATCCCGCCTCCGCGTTTCCGATTTCTTCGACGAGCGTGGTCGACGAGAATGCGCCGCATCAACTGCGCAGAGACCGCAAAAAAGTGGGCGCGGTCCTTGAAGCGCATTTCTTTGAAATTGACCAGCCGCAAGTACGCCTCATTCACCAGCGCCGTGGTTTGGAGGGTGATATTGGTGCGTTCGCCTTTGAGGAAATAGCGGGCCAGGCGATGCAATTCGCTATAGACGATCGGAGTCAGCTTTTCAAGCGCATTGCTGTCTCCATCGCTCCAAGCCTGAAGCAAGTTACTGATTTCGAATTCGGAGGATGCGTTGACAGCGGAATCCATGAAAACGAAGCCTCTACGTCGGGAAGTCTGGCAATTATAGATCGTGCCTACGCGGATAGAGGGCGATGGCTGGTCTTCATTTCAAGAAATTTTTGCAGCGAATGATATGAGCCGCCGCCGCTTTGCGCCTATTTCCGCAGAGGCTTGAAAACGCGGCTCTCCGCAACCACACGGCAAAGCTCCATGAGAGAAGCCTGGTTCGATAGCCGGCCTTCGAGTTTCAACACGCACTGCGTGCAGTCCCGGTTCGGGCAAATCGAAACATCCACGAGGTACCGCTATGAGTTCCAAGCAATCGTTGACGGCCTGCATCGCAGCGCTGATGATACCCATCCGCCAAATTCCCGCTCGGTCGAGCCGATTTCCGGCCCGCGCCGTCGCTGTGTCCAGCTACCAAAAAGCTGTCTCCATCCTCATCCGGCTGGCGATCGTAGCCGGAGGGCTGGTGATATCCCTCTCCCCCTACGCTGCGGCGCAGGAACCGCCGTCCGCTTCCGATGCCGCGATCTCCTCGGTTGAGACTGCGCCTCGCCCGGATGCAGCCTATGATCCAACTCCAGATTCCATCATGGGCTTTGAAAGCCCGAATTTCTGGAGCACAAAGATCAACGGAACTCTACCCGACTCCAGCATCAAATCCACGACCGTCCGCACCCAGGGCAATGCCGCCTACTCTGTAATCAATCCACCGACGGCAGTCACCGTAACCAGCATCGCGGTTGGTTCGAGCGCAAAATCTCTTACCGGCATTGGAAACAATGGAGCGCTGCTTCAAGTCGACGTTCAAGTTCAAGTGGGTTCGGCGAGTGCCGCGGCAAATCTGGAACAGATCGATGCAGACGCCACGGAGACGACAACGGCAACCAATGCGACTTCCATCCAGGCGTTCGTTACCTCCAAGTCACGAGGGTTGAACAGAGTTTCTCTGGGTACCGTAAGCTTTCAAAAACTTCGCACCGGCATCTACAACACGATTAGCTTCTCCATCCCGGATTCAGTGAGCTCCGCTTTGCATGGCTCCAAATTCACTGACCTCATTTTTGAGTTCGATATGAAGGCAGCGGAGACGATCGAGGGCGCCTACCTGTTCGACAATGTGCGCGTTCATTCGGTCGAGATGGTGCAGTCTCCTAAGGGCATTGCGCCCCCCTCTGGATACGGCGGCTTGCTCAGCCTGGTCGTCAACGGCAGCAAGCCCTTCAGCCGCACCTTCAGCCTCGTCCCAGCGCAAATCCCGAATGCTTTCCAGCTTACGAAGGGAGTCGCTGGGAAGACGACCGTGCAACTCCAGTATGGGTTGGATTCCAAGCCGCAATTGACCTGCACGTATAATCCGGCGAGCAGCACTTCGACCAATCAGGCCTATGCAATCCAGTCGTGCACGGGTGGTTATCGGGCCGGCGATCTGGTGAGTGCTAACTGGGTGAACCTGGCGATTCTCAAGGGCGTGGCCTCGCAAGAACTGCACGCAGAGCTTGTCCTCAGCCCGCTGGGCAACGTTAGCGGTGCTGGACTTATCCCGCCGATGCCGACCTATTGGGGCGAGGCCGACACCTGCATGCCGGCGCCCGTACACGGCAAAGTCGTGACCACGTCGGCAAGCTGCGCCACACAGCGAAGCAAAGCCAACCAGATCCTCACCGACTACTTCGAAGCGGTCAAAAGCGCGCACCCCACCGACAATTGGGTTGTCGCCCCGGTGACCGAGTCGGCCGTGCGCAGCGGCAACGCAGCGCCCTTGAAATCCACCTCCCTTGAACCTTTAGATTCGAGCAGCAATGTCCCGTTCGATACCGGCGGTGATCTTAATCCGGGTGGAAGCTTTGACGCCTACTGGCAGCTCTCCGGTAATCTCGATCCCACCGCCGTCGCGGGCACCGACGAAAATCTGACCCACTTCGACGCCGCTTTTACGGCTCATGGCGTGTTGTTCGGTGACGATATTGACGTGGTTGATGCCAAAATAACCGCCGACACGGATAGCGGAGAAACAACGCCTACTTACAAGGCAGCTACATCCTCCGGGACATTGGGATTTTACGTGTTCGGCGAAGAGATCCCTTCTGGCGGCTTGACGTTCACACCCAGCACCGGTTTTAGCGTCGATCCGTCATGGACGCAGGAGTATGACCTGCCTCCTATCCAGATTTGGATTTTCGACATCACGCTGGGTGCCCTTGTCGATGCGGATCTTAGCGTCAGCGGCTCGGCGGCGCTGTCCGGGGCCGACCTGAGCGTGGTTCCTACCGCTTCTCTCGGTGGACACATCAGCGGCGGGATCAACCTGGGCATCGCTGACGGCAACGTCGATACAAAGATCAATCTGATTTCGCTTTCGACTCCCGTAGAAGCCCAGGCTAAGTGGGTACTGAACAACAGTCCAGCGGTCTGTGCGGCGACGATCAACGGTTCGCTCAAAGGAGATTTGAAGGTCGGCTCAGGCGGCGGCGAGGTCGATCTCG
>CAILBQ010000703.1 GCA_903832475.1 uncultured Acidobacteriota bacterium
GAAGGCGATCAGGATAACGACGACGGTGTCGACGAGCTGCCCGCTGATGGTGGAACCGATGGTGCGTGTCCAGAGCCAGCGGCCGCGGGTAAGGATTTTGAGCCGCGCGAGTGTGTAGCTGTTGGTGAATTCACCGGCCCAGTAGGCGACGAGGCTGGCGATGGCGAAACGGGGGACGAGTCCGAAAACCTTGGCGAATGCCTGCTGGTCAGGCCATCCTGGGGCCGGCGGAAGAGCGACAGCAATCTGGCCCATGACGGCGAGCAGACCCATGCCGAAGAAACCGAGCCAGATAGCGCGGCGAGAGGCTGCGTATCCGTAGACCTCGGTAAATACATCCCCGCAGATGTAAGTGACGGGGAACAGGAGTTGGGCGCCGCTGACAAGCAGCGGCCCGATCTGGCAGATCTTGGGGCCGACAAGATTGGACACGAGGAGAACGACGACAAAGCCGATGGTGAGCGTGTCAAGGTAGCGCGTGCGGGAAGCCACGGATTCAGGATAGCTCAGAGTGGAACGCTGGGCGTGGAAGCGGGTTGCCTCGCAATGCACTCATGCAGAATGGTTCAAACTCGGAGAAACGGAGCCGGGGCGAGTTCTTTGACACGAAGGCTGCAAGTTGGTAGCCTCAGAGAGTGCCGCCGGGAGCCCTCTCGGGGTTTGCACTGCGTCCCCGTCGTCTAGCCCGGCCCAGGACACCGCCCTTTCACGGCGATAACACGGGTTCAAATCCCGTCGGGGACGCCAATCAATGGAAAACACTATTTTTATTTTCTGGTCGGTGGTTAGATTCGTGCGGTAAGTTTTCCATACATTGAGCTTCCGCTGCGCTTCCCGAGTGCCTGTCGCGCTCAGTTTCTAAGACCACGCATCCCGTCGAAGCCCCGGAGAAGACAGCCTTCTTTCCTCGAATGCTTCGATCTGTGAGAGGCTGATTTCTTTTTCCGTCAATGCTCAGCCACAAGCAGGATGAAGGCATCCCCCTGTTTCCGACGCGAGAACAGAGTTTTCGGGAAGTGAGAGGAAGTGCGTCTGCAGGCTTGGCTTCAAATCCGTTCTTGCCGCCGGAGACGAACAATCCTTTTCGCACCCGTACCCCTCGGGAAACTTGTAGGCAAGACGCCGGCAGGCGCCGGGAAACGAAACAGAACGAACTGAAGGCTTCGGGGAGGGTGGCAAAGGTTCGTTAGCGATACCGGAAATGGGTATGGGGAGAGGTCTGGGCTTGTGATATTGGTAAAGCAATATGCTGTTGCCGGCCCTAGCCGAGGCGGCGGATTGGATTGTGCGATGACGATGACGACTTCCCCGGTAGCTCCGGAACTGACGTTGAGTGAGCTGGCGCCACGGGTGCTGCAGTCCGAGATTCGGGCAATGACGATGGAGTGTGACCGGCTGGGAGGGGTGAACCTGGCGCAGGGCGTGTGCGATACGGAAGTGCCGCCGGTGGTGGCGGCGGAAGCGATCCGGGCCATCCAGGAAGGTCACAATATCTACACGCGGCTGGACGGGATTGCGCGGCTGCGGCAGGCGATTGCAGACAAGCTGGCGGCGCCGCAGGGGCCGGGGACGGGGACGAGCGGCCTCACGGTCGATCCGAGCCGGGAGATTCTAGTGACGAGCGGGGCGACGGGCGGGCTGCATGCAGCAGCGATGGCTCTGTTGAATCCGGGGGACGAGGTGCTGTTGTTCGAGCCGTTCTACGGGTACCACGTGAGCACGCTGAAGTCGCTGCGGGTGGTGCCGGTGGTTGTGCCGATGGGGGCTCCGGCGAACGAGGTCGATGACTGGCATCTGGACATCAACGCGGTGCGGGCGGCGCTGACGCCACGGACGCGGGCGGTGATCATCAACACTCCGTCGAATCCAAGCGGGAAGATCTTTACGCGGGCCGAGTTGGAGGCGCTGGCGGAAGTGGCGGCGGAGCGCGAGCTGTTTATCTTCTCGGACGAGATTTATGAGTACTTTGTGTACGGCGACGAGCGGCATGTTTCGCCGGCCAATCTGCCCGGGATGCGGGAGCGGACTATCATCATCGGCGGGTTTTCGAAGACGTTTTCGGTGACCGGCTGGCGGCTGGGGTATTTGGTGGCGGACGCCAAGTGGCTGGGAGCGATCAGCTATTTTCATGATTTGACGTATGTGTGCGCGCCGAGCGCGTTTCAGCATGGGGCGGCGGCGGGCCTCGAGAAGCTGCCGCGGGAGTTCTATACGGGGCTGGCCAGCGATCATTTTGAGAAGCGGGCGCGGATTGTCGCAGCGCTGAAGGATGCGGGGATGGCTCCGTATGTGCCGCGCGGCGCGTATTACATCCTGGCTGACGCGAGTCATCTGCCGGGCGAGACGGCGGCGTTGAAAGCGCGGGCGCTGCTGGCGAAGACGGGCGTGGCTTCGGTGGCGGGGTCGGCGTTCTTCCGGGCGGGACTGGGGGAGAATCTGCTGCGGTTCTGCTTTGCGAAGAAGGATGTGGATCTGGACGATGCCTGCCGGCGGTTGAGGGGACTGTAGTTCGTGGATCCACATCTCCGATAGGGAGTGGGACAACCTTCATGAACGTTTCCCGTTCAAGCTTACTGTGTAGCAAAAGCTCTGGTGATGTGCGAGAGTTGCTTTACACTCTCTCTAAATCATGGGGTTCGACCGCTGATCGTTGTCACAGTCAATCAGCGCCTATCGAGTTACACCGTTGAACCTAACCAGGAGGCTGACTTGGAGAATCCAAACCCTTCTCTGGAACCACGCGATTTTGATCCGCCCGAGACCGTTAGCGGATTCGTAATTGCAGCCCTCAGTGCCCTACCCGTGGGTGCGGCTGCCATCGTGTCGGGCGCGGCCACCGCTGCGGCTGGAAAGACTTTCGACGTGGGTGCGATTCCTGTCAATCACAAGGGAGTCGATGCCGTTAACTCCGTCATCAAGTTCGCCGACAAGCATAACGAAGCCTTAGTTGCGGGCGCGGCCACGGGTGCAGCGATGGCCGCGGCGACCGCGATCCTGGACCGAAGTAGTGGGCCAATCGGAGCAAAAGTTGCTAAGGGCCTGCTTGCAGGACTCGTAGGAACGCTAGCGGGGATCGCGGTAAGCCGCAAAAGCGCTCCCCCGAGTTCGCCGGATTCCCGTAAGCTGCCTGGTTAGGCCCAGAAAGTCAACGGCTGGATTTCGTGCTGCTGGGATAACTTTTAAGACTTATCCTTAGTTCGTGGTGAAGGAAGTGATACCGCTGGCGGTGGTGCCGCCGGGGGTGGTTATCACGAGCTGGTAGTAGTAGGTCGTTTTGGCGGCGAGGGTGGTCAGGGTGAGGGCGACCTGGGCGCGGGTGGTGGAGGCGGCGAGGGCAGTCTTGGCGGTGGTGGTCGTCAGGGCGGTGGGGCTTGTGCCGTAACGGAAGTAGTAGGTGGCGGCTTCGCCCAGGTCGTTCACAAAGGCGTTGAGCGTAGCCTTGGGCGTGGCGATTGCGGTGGCCGGGCCTATCAAGACAGATGGCGAACCGATGATGGTGAAGGCGTTGGTTGCTTCGGCGCTGGTGGCGTCGTGTTCTGAAACGGCGACGGCGCTGACGGTGGTGGTCTTGCTCACGGTGAGAGGCGCGGTATACGCGGGTGAGAAGACGGTGGGCACTGATCCATCGAGAGTGTAGTAAAGGACCGCGCCGGCGGTAGGAGCGGTGATGGTAACGGTCTGCTGATCGTTGTAGGTGCCGGCTGCCGGCGTGATGAGGGGCTTGGCCGGGATGATGAATTCATTGAAACCTTCTCCGGAGGCCGCGTAGGTTGCGTTGCCGGTGTAGGTGGCGAGGACGTAGTGAGCGCCGGCAGGAAGGCTGGCGGTGGTGTAGGTAGCTTTGCCGGCAGTGCTGAGGGCGACGGTGGCGACGGTCTTTTCGTCGATGGAGAAGGTCACGCTGCCGGTGGGAATCGCGCCGGTGCCGGTGATGAGAGCGACGGCCGCGGTGAAGGTGACGGTGGTGCCGGGAACGACAGGGTTGGCGCTGGCGGTGAGAGTGGTGTAAGTCTCTTTGGCCACTGGCGTGGCGCCGAGGTCGAAGCTCGCGACGAAACCGGTGTTCTGCTTGGTATGGTACTTGGTTTCGAAGGCATCGGCAGTCACGGGGAAGTTGGGCGACGTGGTGTATCCGACGAGGTAAACGCTGCCCGCGGGGCCGAGGGCGAGATAGTACGATTCATCGCCAAATCCGCCGGGGCCGTTCGGATTTTGCGTGCCGCTGCCGCCGATGTAGGTGGAATAAACGAGAGCGTTGCCGGCGGCGTTCAACTCAGTGAGGAAGCCGTTGCTGGTGTAGGTGAGGTAGTCGCAGCAGTGGGTGGCGCCGTGGTTCTTGGGCTGGTAGGCGTTGGCGGTAACCGGGAAGTCGGCGGACATCGCTCCCCCGGTGACGTAGACATTCCCCGCGGCGTCAACGGCCAGGGCGTAGATGTGGTCGCCGCCCCAGGGACCGGTGGTGCCTCCCAGGTAGGTGGAATAGACGAGGGCCGAGCCAGTGGGGTTGAGCTTGGTGATGAAGCCGTTGTTGGGTGCATCGGCCGAGGTAGCGGTGCTGGTGTCGCCCTTGTTGATGGTCTGGAAGGCGCCGGTGGTGACGGGAAAGTCGTGGTCGGAGGTGTAGCCGGCGATGTAGGCGTTGCCGGCGGCGTCGATGGCCAGGCCTTCGCTGATGGAGGTAGTGCTGCCGCCGAGGTACGTGGAATAGATCAGGCCGGAGCCGGTGGGGTTGAGCTTCGAGACGACAACGGAGTAGCCAGTGTCGTGGGCGACTTTCTGGAATGCATTGGCTGTGACGGGATAATTGCCGGAAGCAGTAAAACCGGCCACGTACGCGTCGCCCGCCTTATCAATGGCGATGGGGTTGGTCCAGTAGATGCTGCCGATGGTTTGACCACCGCTTGAGGCTCCCCCGAGATAGGTGGAGTAGATCAGGGCGCTGCCGGTGGGATTGAGCTTGGTGACGAAGGCATTGAAGCCGTTTGTGCCGGCGGAGTTGTTGACTTTCTGGAATGCGCCGCTGGTGACAGGGAAGTTGCCGGAGAAGGTGATGCCGGAGATGTAAGCGTCGCCGGCGGTATCGATGGCGATGGAGTTGGGCTCGTCAAGGAGGTCGCCTCCTAGATAGGTGGAGTAGACGAGGCCGGTGCCGCTGGGGTTGAGCTTGGTGACGAAGCCGGTGGCGAGGGCGATGCTGGCGGCCTGGTCGGTGGTTTGAAAAGCGCCGCTGGTAATGGGGAAGTCTGAAGAATAAGTCCAGCCGGTGACGTAGGCGTTGCCGGACGCATCGACGGCAATGGCGTGGGCGTAGTCGCCCTGCTCGTGGAGAGTGTTGGCGATGGCGTTGCCGCCGAGGTAGGTGGAGTAGAGCAGTGCGGTGCCGGAGGCATTGAACTTGCTGACGAAGGCGGTGGAGACGGCGTTCTGCGCCTGGGCGTAGTTGACGGACTGGAAAGCGCCGGCGGTGAGGGGGAAGTCGGTGGAGATGGTGAGGCCGCAGACGTAGGCGTTGCCGGCTGAGTCGGCGGTGACAGCCACAGCGAATTCCGCGTTAGTGCCTCCGAAAAAGGTGGAATAGGCAAGGATGGGATCGATGACCAGCGGTTGGTTCTTGTCATACGCGCCGATGGTGAAGCCGATGGTGTTGTCGGCGAGCAGCGCGAAGGAGCCGGCGACGGGACGGCGAGTGCCGTCGATGGTCTGGTAGAGAACCGGCTTGCGGAAGGCGACGGATCCGTCCTTGGCTTGGATGGCGAGACTGCCGTCGGGATTGAGGCGGGTGGATTGGGCGCCGGCGAAGTGCAGGCGGATGGGAGCGGGGTCGGCGTGGGGGGCGACGATGAAGTCGTATTCGAGCTGGCCCTGGTTGCCGTAGTACACAAGATCGATGCCGTTATACACCCCGGAATACTTCACCTTGGCGAAGGTGGGGATGGCGGTGTGCCACTTGGCGGGGTCGTTGCCCAAAATATAGTTGGCGGTGCCGGGCAATTGATCGGAGCCGGCGGGCTTCGCGGCTGGATTGGCGCCCCTGAGTTGCATACGAATCAGGTCGGTGGTGACCGCTGTGGAAGCGGCTTCCTGCTGGTCGAGCGGGAGCGGGGTGCCAGGCATGCGCAGGGCGACGCCGTGAACGTCAAGGCGGCGCGGGGCATTTTCGCGGGAGAGATTGGAACTGGGCCTGCGCAGGGCGAGGACGGCTTCCTGACCTGAGAAGTAGAGACCGTAGCCGGGGCCGCGGGAGAGGAACTGGACGGTGGGGTCAACCTGGCCGTGATTGGCTTCAAAGCTGAGAGGAAGACTGCCGTAATTCGGAGCGAGATGGGCCTTGGGCGCGGGCGAAGCGGCGATGGCGGGCAGCGTGACAGCCGCTGCGAGAAGGCTGGTGAGGAGCAAGAGCCCTGGGGTGGTTAGCCGTGGTGTGTTCGCCCGATTCGACATCTGATTCTCCTGGTTCTTGCTGTGCTGCCTGATGAAGGTTTCGCGAAGCAGATCCTTCATTTGGTTCAGGACGACTAACCGAAATTTAGTCGGTGGTGAAGCTGAGGATTTCGCCGGAGCTCGTTCCGGCCGGGGTAACGACGACGACCTGGTAGTAGTAGGTGGTCTTGGTGGTGAGGCCGGCTAGCGTGGCACTTACGGGGATGGGGGCGATGCCGGCGAGGCTGCCGAGGACTCCCGAAGGAAGGGCGGCTTTGGCTGTAGTGCTGGTGAGCGCCGCTGCGCTGGTGCCGTAGACGAAGTAGAAGCTTCCGGCCATGCCGTAAGGATTGACGAGGGCGTGGATGGTGGCTCCGCTGGCGGTGAGGAGCGTGGGTGGAACGGCGAGCGCATAAGGTGAGCTGATGAGCTTGTAGCTGGCGCTGACGACGTTGCTGGCGGGCTTGCCGGAAACGATGGCGACCGCGTTGACTTGGGTGTTGGTACTGACCAGGAACGGGGCGGTGTACTTGGTTGAGGAGGAAGTTGGGGTGGTGCCGTCGAGGGTGTAGTAGAGGACCGAGCTCGCGGTCGCGTCGGCGAGGGTGACGATAAATGCTGCCGTGTGGACGCCGGAGGGCGGTGTGATGGTGGGGTTGAGGGGCGTGATGTCTTCCGTGATGTTGCCGCCGCTGGCCGAGTAGGTGGTCGAGCCCTGGTAGCTGGCGAGGATGCTGTGCGCGCCAAGGGCGAGCGGGGTGGCGGTGTTGTAGGTAGCGTAACCGAGGGAATTGAGGGCCACCGTTGCGACGTTGACCTGATCGATGTTGAAAACGACGCTGCCGGTGGGGACGCCTGTGCCAGTGGCGGGGGTGACGGCGGCGGTGAAGGTGAGGCTGGTTCCGGTGACGGCGGGGTTGGCAATGGAGGTGAGCAGCGTGTTGGTGGGCAACGTGGCCGGCGCGGTGCTGAGGCTCAATAGAGAGACGAAGCCCATGCTGAAGTTGGTGGAGTTGAAGGTTGCGTTGTAGGCACCCTTGGTAATAGGGAAATCTTTAGCTCCGGTTGATCCGGCGAAGTAGGCGCCGGCTTTGCCGAGGGCGAGGCCGTTGCCGATGTCGGCGTAGGAGTAGGCACCTCCGAAGTAAGTGGAGTAGAGCAAGGACGCGCCGGCGGGATTGAGTTCGGCGAGGAAGACGACGGCTCCGTTATTGAAGGCGGCGGCATTCGTGGTCTGGTAGGCGTTGCTGGTGACGGGGAAGTCGGTTGAGCCGGTAGAGCCCGTGATGTAGGCGTCGCCGGCGCTGTCGATGGCGAGGCCGGCGGCGCGATCGCCGTCAGTCCCGCCTGTGCCGCCAAGGAAGGTGGAGTAAACGAGCGCAGTGCCGGTGGGATTCATCTTGGTGACGAAGCCGGTGGGCGCGGCGCCTCCGACCTTGTTGGTGGTCTGGAAGGCTCCCTTGGTGACGGGGAAGTTGAGCTCGTAGGTGGAACCGGCGAGATACGCATTGCCCGCGCTGTCGATGGCCAGGGAGTTGGTGACGTCGCCGCGATAGCCGGCTCCGCTGCCGCCGAGATACGTGGAGTAGAGGAGCTTGGTCGCGGTGGGATTGAGCTCGGAGAGGGTGAGGTTGCTGCCTCCTCCAGTCAGGCCTTTGTTGGTGGTCTGATACGCGCCGGCGGTGACGGGGAAGTCGGCTGAACTGACTTCCCCGGAGACGTAGGCGTCGCCCAGTTTGTCGATGGCCACGCAGACGGTGGCCTGGGCGATGTAGTCGCCACTGCCGCCGAGGAAGGTGGAGTAAAGAAGGCCGGTGCCGGTGGGGTTGAGCTTGGTGACGAAGGCCGATCCATCGTAGCTGGGAGCGGATTTGTTGGTGGTCTGGAGGACGCCCGCGGTGACGGGGAAGTTGGCCGAGTACGACACGCCTGCGACGTAGGCATCTCCGGCGGTGTCGATGGCTATCGAGGTAGCGTTGTCGCTGGTCGTTCCACCGAGGAAGGTGGAGTAAAGGAGGGCAGTGCCGGTGGGGTTGAGCTTGGTGACGAAGCTGGTGGATCCGCTGACCGCGGCGGCTTTATTGGTGGTCTGATACGCGCCTTTGGTGGTGGGGAAATTCGCGGAGTAGGTGTAGCCGGTGACGTAGGCGTCGCCAGCGGCATCGACGGCGATGGACTGGCCGATATCTCCGCCGGATGGGCCGCCGCTGCCGCCGAGGTAGGTGGAGTAGATGAGGGCCGTGCCGGAGGAGTTGAGCTTGGTGACGAAGACCGAGGACTTGAGATCCGTGTCGGTGGATTGGAAAACGCCGGGGGTCACGGGGTAGTCGGCTGACAGGGTTGTGCCTGTGAGATAGGCGTTGCCGGACACGTCGAGGGCGATCGCGTTGATGGTGTCTGAGTTGGAACCGCCGAGATAAGTGGAGTAGACCAGCGTGGGGTCGATGATCAGAGGTTCGGCTTGGTTGTACCGGCCGAGCGAGAAGCCGGCGGAATTATCCGCCAGCAGAGTGAAGCGGCCGGAGACGGTGCGGCGATGGCCATTTTCAAGCTGGTACACCACGGGCTTGTGGAAGGCGATGGAGCCGTTTGAGGCAGAGATGACCAGGTTGCCCGCAGGGTCGATGCGCAGAGATTGGGCTCCGGCGAAGTGGAGTTGTATGGGCTTTGGATCAACGTGGGGCGCGACGACAAAATCGTATTCAAGCTGGCCCTGATTGCCGTAGTACACCAGGTCGATGCCGTCATACACGTTGGGATACTGGACGCGGGCGTAGGCGGGGACGTTGGTGTGCCATTCGGAAGGGTCGCTGCCGAGAAGGTAATTCGAGGTACCGGGGAGGCGTTCCTGGCCTTGAACGCGGAGGCTTGGATTGGACCCGGTGAGCTGCATGTGGAGGACGTCAGCTTTCGAGGATGACTTGGATTTGCGCAGGGCGAGAATCGCTTCCTGGTTGGTGAGAGAGAGACTGTAGCCGACGCCGCGAGCGAAGAACTGGACGGGGGATGGGGTCTGAGCCTGATTGAACTGGCCCTGGTTGGCTTCAAAGCGGAGCGGGAGATGGCCGTAGTTGCGCGCTACGGTGGCCCGGGTGGGCGTGGCCGCCGTCCCGGCGATGGAAAATGCGAACAGGATGCCGGCAGCAAGCATGCCGAGGAGCGCTACGCCGCGCGACGGGAGGAATGCAGGTGGCTGCGGGCTGGTGAATTGGCCGGCGATGTGATTCATCGAGTTCCCTTCCCTGGCGCGTGGCTTTGGTTCAACTGAGGCTTTCATGCAAGTCTTCATGGCTATTGGCCTGTGCCGCTGAGGGTCACTTTTTGTGGGGATCCGGTGGCGTTGTCGATGATGGAGAAGGTTGCCGTCAATGCGCCCTTGGCGGCGGGTTTGAAAGCGACGGTGACCTGGCAGGTGGCTCCGGCGGCGACCGGCGACGTGCAGGTGCCGAAGGACGCTACGAAGGAGCTGACGTCGGCTCCAGAGAGGCCGATCGACGTCACGCTGAGGGCGGACGTGCCGGTGTTCTTGAGCGTGACGGCCTGAGCGGCGGAGGTGGACCCCACGGTAGTGGCGGCGAAGGTGAGAGCCGTGGGCGAGACGGTCACGGTGGTGCTCGAAGCAGTAGCGCCGGTACCGGTGAGGGTGAGCTTCTGCGGGGAGCCGGCGGCGTTGTCGGTGATCCCGAGCGAGGCGGTCAGGGTGCCCGCGGCGGTGGGTTTGAATGTGATGGTGATGGAGCAGGAGGCACCCTTGGCGACGGAGGTTCCGCAGGTGTTGGTTTCGGAGAAGGATGTCGCGTTCGTGCCGGTTATGGCGATGCCGGTGATGGTGAGCGGGCCGGAGCCGGTGTTGGTGAGGGTGACGGCGGGCGCGGTGTTGGAGGAGCCGACGATCGTGCTGCCGAAGGTGAGCGCGGAAGCGGAGAGCGACACGGCTGGGGCGGCCGCGGCTCCGGTTCCGGCGAAGGCGACGGCTTGCGGCGATCCGTAGGCGTTGTCAGTTACGTGCAGCGAAGCGCTCAGCGCCCCAGCGGCGGTGGGCTTGAAGGTGACGGTGATGATGCAGGAGGCTCCTGCCGCAACGCTGGTGCCGCAGGTGTTGGTCTGGGTGAAGGATGTCGCATTTGTTCCGGTGATGGCGATTCCCTCGCCTGTTCCGTTCAGGATGAGCGCGGATTTGCCGGTGTTTTTGAGCGTGATGGCCTGGGTGGCGGAGGCGACGCCAATGGTGGTCGTGGCGAACGTAAGACTGGTGGGGCTGAGGCTGACGACCGGCGAGGTCGTGGAAGTCGGCCAGTTATTGACCACGTTGGCGACGTTGAGAGAGCCGAGGCCGGTGGCCGCGTCATAGCCGACTCCGGCCTTGTAACCGGTAAGGATACCCGCGGGATCTCCGGAGTAGATCGTCGAGCAGTACGGCGAGCCGCTGATGCAGGGCATGGCATTGGTGCCGGTATTGATGTCGTTGAAGACGCAGGTGCTGGTGGCCTTCACCGTCTGGGCGCTGCAGCTGGAGTAGGTCTGCTCGGCGGCGAGGGTATAGAGCAGCTTATTGGGATTGCCCTGGGCAGTCGCGGATTTCTGGTTGATGAGAGCCATGACGCCAGCCATCGCTGGAGAGGCTACGGAAGTGCCGCCGACTTCCTGGGCGGTGGGTTCGGCGCTGGCCGTGTAGGTGCAAGGGCCGAGGCCGCTGACGCAGATGAGGTACGAGCTGCCAAGGAAGCCGTTCGATGCGAAGAAGGAGACATCGGGGATGTCGCGATGGGAGTCGGCGGGGATGCCGGGGACGCCGGCCTGGAAGCTGGGCTTGGGCCAACCGCCGGAGCAGGTGAGCGGGTCGCCGGCGTTGCTGACGGTGCAGTTGCTGGCGCCCCCTCCGCCGCCGATGGTGTCGACCAGGCCGAAGAGATTCACCCCGTAGTTGGTGTTGATGTAAGCGCCGCTCTCGATGACGAAGTTGCAGGCGGATTCAGCATCAATGACACCATTGACGCCGACATAGGCGGCGTCGGCGGAGAGGCTGGGCAGGATGAGGGGATTGGCGCAGGTGGAGTTCCAGGGGACCTCAGGGATATAGCCGAGGGCGGAGGCGCCGGTGCCGGAGGTGTTTGCGGTGCTCCAAAATGGAGCTGGCGTGGTTCCCCAGTTGAAGTCGGTCCCGCCGACGGCGGTGTTGTAGGCGGTCGAGGCTATACCGCTGACGGCAAGGCCGAACTGGGCGCCGTAAGGCACGCCGTTGGTCTCATCGAAGCCCTGGTCGCAAGCGGGCGAGCCGGCATCTCCGGAGGCGACGAAGACGGCGATGCCTTCGGTCGCGGCGGTTTGCCAAAGGTTGTTGTACTGAA
>CAILBQ010000704.1 GCA_903832475.1 uncultured Acidobacteriota bacterium
GCGCAACAGTAGGCACGTCGGTCCTCTGGCACGAGCGCCTCGACGGGAAGCTCGCCTCGCCAGATCGTTTCGACGCCGCTGGCGCCGGCTCAAGGATGCTCCATCCGGCCTCGGTAGACTTCGCGCATGGCTGAACCAGAGGATTCCTCAACCACTGTCTTCGTGCGTGGGGCCGCGAGCACTGCCGTCTCGAACCCGGGACGTGACGTGCAGCGCGTCGGGACCGCCAAGTTCCTGGGGGAAGACGTGGCCAAGATCCACGACCCGGTCTGGGCCGTCGTTGGCAACCTGGGAGACAGCCAGTGCTATCTCGGAGTCCAGAGCAAGGTTGCGGCAGTGCAGGACGCCCTGTCGCGTCGGATCGCGCAGGACGACCGGGCCAATCGACTGATCGCTCCTGCCTTCACGGTCGGCGTCTCCGACGGGCAGCTCAACGGCACGCCCCAGATGCGCTTCTCGCTCATCGGTCGCGAGCTCGTCAACGACGCTGCCTCGACCCACCTTGCAGCAAACCAGATCGAGGGCCTCATCGCCGTGGTCGCCTGTGACAAGCCTCCTGTCGGGACAGTCGCGGCGCTTCTGGAGCACAACATGCCCGGGGTGATCCTCTCTGATGGCTCGATCAAGCCGGGCATCGATCCGCGCTCGGGCGAGCGCATCGACCTGGTCACGGCTTTCCAGTTCGCCACGAACCCAGATGAAGAGGCGCGAGCAGAGGTCACCCTGCACGCCTGCCCCGGCCAGGGAAGCTGCGGCGGCATGTTCACCTACAACACCATGCAGACCTTCATCGGCGTGCTGGGACTCGAGCCGCTGCACATGATCGCGCCGCCCTCGGACGACCCTCGACGCATCGAGCAGTTTCCCGACGAGCTCGTCGACTGTCTCGTCACGATGACGAACCAGGGAATCCGCCCGCGGGACATCGTCACGCCGACCGCACTTCGGAACGCGCTCATCGTCTCGCCCGAGACTATTGGATTGACAAGGACTCCTGAGCCGCGGCCCGAAGATTCGATTTTGGTGGAAACACGGACCTTTACTCTCGCGGAACTTGGGCCGTCGCACGTGGAGGAGACCTCAGAAACGCACGGGCAAGTTGACGCTTCGTATCGAAGCGACTACGGAGGGGTTGAAACGCCGAAGATCCACGACGAAATGGAGAAGTACGTCAAGAACGCTTATCTGGCAAAGACGCTCACAAAGGTGGAACACGGGGACAATGCAGATTTCGATCATCCGTTTAGCCTGACGCTCGTTGCAGACGGAGCAAAACGTGGCATGACATCGCTGGTTGATGCCGCGGTGGCTGTCTTTCCTGCGTCGACTGCGGGCGGAATGCCCAAGTGGTTTTCGACTCAACCGCCGGTGCCTGGGCCAGACATGTCAGCGGACGCAAAGCATGAGCTGGAACTCGCGGAGAAGAGCCGGCCAGCGAGCTTTGTCTTTCGGCCTTATATTTCTGAACAGAGGGCAAGGATTCTAGTTCCGGCAGGATTTGTGCTGCGCTCGCTCCCTGCGAACAAGACGACCCAACTGGGCACAGCAACCCTGACGGAAAGCTACAGCGCAGCCGAACCGGGGGTCGTGACGGCGACGTTCAGATTTGACAGCGGTCCGGGCAAGCTAACGGCGGACCAGGCCCTGGCGATGCGTACGGCGTTGCTCGAACTGCACAAGCGTGACTATGTCGGAATTATCTTTGATCAGGCTGGCGCGAAAGCGCTCACGGCGGGACATATTCGCGAA
>CAILBQ010000705.1 GCA_903832475.1 uncultured Acidobacteriota bacterium
GAGGCGCAGATGCAACAGTTTTGAAGGTCTTTGATGCGGAAAGGGCGGCGGACGATTCCTCTGGGCGAAAAAGTCTGAATCTATGTGAGGCGACCGAATCAATCGGAGGTCGCCTTGAAGTCTCTTCAGCCGTTTCTCGCGCTACTCGCCACAATCCCCGACCCGCGCCGCGCGGAGGGCAAGCTCTATCAGTTGCCGCACGTCTTGCTGTTTTCCATTTTCGCCATCGTCAGCGGCGCCAATTCGTATCGGGGCATCCAGACGTACTTCAAGGCGCATCGGCAAGCGCTGAACAAAGCCTTCAAGATCAAATGGAAGAGGGCGCCGGCGCATACGGCCATCCGCTATATTTTGCAGGGCCTCGACGCCACGGATGTGGAAAAAGCCTTTCGCGAACACAGCGCCAACCTCAACCGCGCGCCCGATGGCGCCGAGGTCTGCGTCATCGCGTTCGACGGCAAGACGCTGAAAGGCAGCTTCGACAATTTCAACGACGCCAAGGCCAAACAGGTGCTCAGCGCGTTCGCGGTCGATGCGGCGCTGGTGCTCGCGCACATCGAAATCGATGAGAAATCCAACGAAATCCCCGCCGTGCAGAAGCTGCTGGCCGAACTCGACGTTGCCGGACGCATTGTCACGTGCGACGCCATGCACGCGCAAAAAAACCTTTGAAGCCGCAGCCGCCGCCAATGCCCATCTGATTGTTCAACTCAAGGACAATCAGCCGACCCTGCGCCACGAGGTCGAGGCCGTCTGCGCTACCGCCAAGCCCCTGTCGAGCGAAAAGCGTGTCGACAAGAACCGGCGCAATCGCCACGAAACCCGGGCCGTCGCCGTGTTCGAAGCCAAGCCGGCGGTCGCTGGAACGGAATGGGAGCCACATGTGGCGGCAATCATCCGGGTCGAGCGCACGGTCCTCCATTTTCTGCCCGCCACAGGACAATGGAAGCCCAGCTGCGAAATCTCGTTCTATCTGTCCAGCCTCCCCATCGCGGCCAAAACCGCCGCCGCCGCAGTCCGCCAGCATTGGGCGATAGAGACCACATCCCACTACACGCGGGATCTCACCTTTGGCGAAGATGCGTCAAGAATCCGAAAAAATCCCGGCGTCTTCGCCAGATTGCGCAGCTTCGCCTATAATATCCTGAAGTGCAATCAAGCCGACACGACCCCACAGGACCCTCATGAATCCCCCCATTTTTGCGTGACTCCAAAAAGCCTGAATTTTTGATTCTCCCGAGTGGCGAGATGGAGAATCAACTGGCAGGGGGAGTCATGCGCGCGCCGAGGGAAAGAATTGATTTCATTCATGGATTTTTGAGCGGAGTGTTCGGCGACGATTTGCACGCCAAGCGCATCCTGTCTCTGGCCAATGGCACGCTCGGCGTGATGACGGGAGCGGCGCTCGCTGTTTCCCTGATCGGACAGGCTCTGGCCACGGCGCGAGGTTTGATCGCCAAGTCGGCGATCAAACAGGTAGACCGGCTGCTCAGCAATGCTGGTGTGGCGCCTTGGGACTTGTTCGGGTCATGGATTGCCGAAGTCGTGGGAGCGCGTTGCGAAATCGTCGTGGCGATGGATTGGACAGATTTCGATCGCGACAACCAGTGCACGCTCGCGTTGCATCTCGTCACGAACCACGGCAGGGCGACGCCGCTGCTTTGGCTGACCGTCGACAAGGACGAATTGAAGGACCAGCGCAACGATTTCGAGGATCTGTGCCTGTCCCGGTTGAAGGCGCTGCTGCCCGAGGGGGTGTCCGCGACCATTCTGGCCGACCGCGGCTTCGGCGACGTCAAACTGTTCGAATTCCTGGACACCCTCGGCTTTCAATATGTCATCCGCTTTCGCTCCAAAACCCACGTCAGGGCCTCTGATGGCGAAACGCGGGAAGCCGGCGATTGGGTCGGCAAGGGCGGACGCGCGCGGAAATTACGCGATGCCGAAATCTCCGCCGCCCGCCAGAAGGTCGGGGCGGTCGTATGCGTGAAGGCCTCGGGCATGAAGGAAGCCTGGCATCTCGCCGCCAGCGACGGCGCGCTCTCCGCGTCGCGGATCGTCAAGCTGTACGCCAAAAGGTGGACCATTGAGCCCAGCTTCCGTGACAGCAAGGACCTTCGCTTTGGGATGGGCATGGGCACACTGAGGATCGATGATCCGCAGCGCCGAGACCGCCTCCTGTTGCTCAACGCCTTCGCCATTATGCTGCTGACGCTGTTGGGCGCCGCTGGCGAGAGCCTCGGAATGGACCGGCAACTGCGAACCAGCACCGCCAAACGACGCGTTCATTCCCTGTTTCGCCAAGGATGCCTGCTCTACGAACTCATCCCCAACATGCCGGACGAAAGACTCCAGCCCCTCATCGAGCGATATCAGGATCTCCTGCGCGAAAATCGAGTGTTTTCATATGCTTTCGGGATCATCTGAAAATGAGGGGAACGCTGAGGGCCTACGCGCGTGAATTGGCGACAGCGCAGCGTGGAGGGAGTGCGTCACATATGAACAAGATACTGGCGCGCAAATTGATGGCGCAC
>CAILBQ010000706.1 GCA_903832475.1 uncultured Acidobacteriota bacterium
CGATGGCAACTACTTCCGTACCTTCGCCGCCATCCATCCCAAACACGGCATCCCTCACCGCTCTCTCATCGCGCTCGGCCTGGTCGCCGCATTCTTCTGCTTTTTCTCGCTGGCCCAGGTCATTACCATGCTGGTCGTGGTGCGCATCCTGCTGCAGTTCCTGCTGCAGCAATTCGGCGTCATCTGGCTGCGCTTCCGTCGCCCGGAACTGCCCCGGCCCTTCCGCATTCCGCTCTACCCGCTGCCCCCACTGGCAGCCATCAGCGGATTTCTCTTCATCCTCATCTGGCGCAAGGACCAATCCCCTCAACTGATCGGGGCCGGCACCATCGCAGCCGTCGGCACCCTGATCTACATGCTCCGCGCCCACCGCCGCCGCGAATGGCCCTTTACACACCCATCAAGCTAGCCAATCACTAAATCTGGGTGCCCCACATCTGGAACGTTCTCTGTTCCAGATGTGGGATCAGCTTTGCGCCGACCGAAACGAAGTTCTTACCCCCGGCTCTTCAACTCCCGATACGCCGCCATCATCTCCGCCACCGCAATCCCATCGATCGTCATCCCCTCGGTCAGCGAATGCGAAATCGCCGCCCCGCGAAGATCCGCATCGGTGATCCGCAGCCCCTTCAGATTGGCGTCCCGGACTACCCAATCCGACATGTTTGCGTTCTGTATGTCCGCCCCGGAAAAATTAATGTCATCGAACGATACCTTGGACAAGTTCACATCCACGAACGATGAGCCTTCCAGGCAGCAGGTCCGGACCTCCAGCCGCTTCGTTACCTTTTGCAGGTTGATCGTCTCCATTGTCGTCATCTGCGCCTTTCTTTCTTTGAAACTTACGCGAACCATGCTACCGGAAAAAACCTGCGTGCAGACCGCTTTCGGGCATGCAGCCGGCATCATTCCTCCAACAAAGGTATCCTTTCAATAGATCCTCCGAAAGTGTCGCCAGCCGACCCTGAGCCAAGACAACAGACCAAGGAAACCCAAGTGTCCGATCTCGCTATCGAAAACCTGACCACCCCCGCCCAGCTTCCTCACGTCCGCATTGCCGTCCTCGGCACCGGCAAAATGGGAGGCATCCTGCTCCAGGCCTTCCTCAAGCAGAATCTTTTCGCCCCCGAGCAAATCCACGCCACCGTGGCCCACGCGGAAAAAGCCATGGCTCTCTCCGCGCAGTGGGGCGTTGACGTCTCGACCGACAATCTGGCCGCCGTTCAGCAGGCCGACCTCATCCTGCTCGGCGTGAAGCCCTTCCAGGTGCCCGACCTGGTTGCCCAGATCCGCCCCGCGCTGACTCCGCAGAAGACCATCGTGTCCTTCGCTGCCAGCGTGAAAACCTCCGCTATCGAAGAAGCCGCCGGAATGGAACTGGCTGTGATCCGCGCTATGCCCAACACTCCGTCCGCGCTCGGCGCAGGCATAGCCGGCCTTTGCCGCGGACGTTACGTCTCCGACCGCCAAATGGAGCTCGCCCAGCGCGTCTTTGAAACCGTCGGCCGCACCGTCACCGTCGACGAAAAGCACATGGACGCCGTCACCGGCCTTTCCGCCTCCGGCCCCGCCTTCATCTACATCATTCTCGAGTCGCTCGCCGAAGCTGGCGTCAAAGTCGGCCTGCCCCGGGATACGGCTACGCTGCTCGCCGCGCAGACCACCTTCGGCGCCGCCAAGATGGTGCTCGACACCGGCTATCACCCGGCGCTGCTCAAAGACGCCGTTACCACCCCCGCAGGCTGCACCATCGATGGCATTCTTGAACTCGAAGAAGGCGGCCTCCGCGTTACCCTGATCAAAGCAGTCATGCGCGCCACCCAGCGAGCCAAGGAACTCGCCGCCGGCTAGCTTTTCTCCACAAAGTTCAAGACCGAACAGCGGAGGCATAGCTGTTCGCTTTATCAAAGTACCGTCGCCCCACTCTCCTCGTGAACGGCCTGTGTCACCTGGAATTCGGCCCACTTCCCCAGCATGCCCAAACTCGCCACCCCGCCGCCGCTCAACAATCCCGACCTCGGGCCCGAACTCGACCCCGCCCCCAACGCCTGCCAGCGGCCGGCTTGGCTGCCCTCCTACATCCCTGAACTCGACGGCCTGCGCGGAGTCGCCGTGCTGGCCGTTGTTCTCTACCACTGCAACGCTCGTCTGGTGGGAACCTGGCTCTACGGTCCGGTCAAGTGGGGATGGGCTGGCGTCAACCTTTTCTTCGTCCTCTCCGGCTTCCTCATCACGGCTATTCTCATTGAAGCCCGCGGCAAGCCTCACTACTTTCGCAACTTCTACGCCCGGCGCATCCTGCGCATCTGGCCGGTCTACTACCTGCTCCTCATCGTTTGCTATGCCGTTCCCGACTGGTTTCTCGGTGACACGTGGGCTCACCAGGCGAACTGGCAAACCATTTCCGCTTACATCCTGTTCATTCAAAACCTGCGCCACGTGCCGCTGCCGGGGAGCACCGGACCGACCTGGTCGCTTGCGATCGAGGAGCAGTACTACTTCCTCTGGGCGCCCATCGTTCTGATCGGTCAAGGACGAGGCCGCCGCTGGATTCTTCCTCTCGTTCTAACCGCGATGCTCGCCACGTCTCCTGCCTTCCGCCTGAGCGGCCTGCACTGGCTGAACAATCCGCCCCACACCCTCATCCACCTCGACGGCATCGCTATGGGCAGCCTGCTGGCCCTCGGCCTCTACACTCTGCGCCTCTCCCGCCGCACCTGGCTGCTGATCGGCCTCGCCGCCGCCGTCCTTGGCTTCACGCTGACCGGCACCCTCTTCGCCGGAACATCCTTCCTCGACTCCGGCCTCTCTCTCGGATTCGTTGGCATCGTCCTCACCGCCGTCGCCTCCACCGGTGCAGGGAACTGGCTGCTCGTCCTGCTTCGCCGCGGCCCGCTGCCCTTCTACGGACGCATCAGCTACGGCCTCTACATGACCCACATCCTGGTCTTCGTTTACTTCGGCAACTTCGACGCACGCCTCTCCGACGGCAATTCGATCCAGGTCCTCAACAACCTCGCCATCGTTGCCCTCCGCCTCGTGGCCTCCACCATCGTTGCCACCATACTTTGGTACGGTTTCGAATCGCAGATTCTGAAGCTGAAGCGATTTTTTTGAAGACAGTGAACAGAGTGTAGTGGACAGTGAAGAGAAGCCCCGCGGCTTCATAAGCGATCGGGATTGAGCCGGCCTGAGATGCAACGCTCCCATCTTGCCGAGCACCGTTCCTTGTCTCCTGACTGTTCACTGTTCACTGACCACTGTTCACTGACCACTAGTACCATGGACTCATGCGGCCCACCGTCCTCCTGCTCTCCTTCAATTCGGCAGACACCCTGGGCGCCACCCTTACCCGCGCACGCCAAGTGTCTGACGAAATCTTCGTCATCGACTCCTTCAGCACGGATGGTACGGTCACTCTCGCCGAGTCTTTCGGCGCCAAAGTCGTTCAGCACGCGTTTGAAAACTACGGGGCGCAGCGCAACTGGGCCATCGACAACCTGTCCATCACTCGTCCCTGGCAGCTCCATCTCGACGCCGACGAGGTCATGGACGACGAGCTCGTCGCCGCCATCCTCGCCCTCCCCGACAACCCAGAGCACGCCGGCTATTTCGTCCCTCGCTACGTCCGCTTCCTCGGCCGCGTCATGCGTCATGGCGGCATGAGTCCCACCTGGCACCTGCGCCTCTTCAAAACCGGCATCGGCCGCTGCGAAGACCGCAAGTACGACCAGCACTACCTCCTCACCGGCCCAGGCACCACCGGCCAGCTCCCCGGCGTCATGATCGACGACATCGCCATGAGCCTCTCCGAGTGGACCGCCCGCCACAATCGCTGGGCCGACGGCGAAGTCGCCGAGCTATTCGCCGCCGACTCCGGCGAAGCCTCCTCCGGCCGCCTGGTCGCCGACGCCAAAGGCAATCCTGCCCAGCGCAAGCGTGCCTTGCGAGCCAAGTACAACAAGCTTCCCCTCTTCGTCCGCCCCTTCGCCCTCTTTGGCTACCGCTATTTCTTCAAAATGGGCTTCCTCGACGGCACTGAAGGCTTCATTTTCTGGACGCTCCAGACCTTCTGGTTTCGCTTCCTCATCGACAGCAAAATCTGGGAAAAACGGAACCTCCGCCCCTGACCTCCTCGCGAAACCCGCGGTCTTCGCGACTTGCGCTCAGAACAAACCACTTACGCCGACCTCCGGCCTTCGCGCTCCCGGCGGTGTGTTCGCAATCACACAGACCTGTAACATCCGGCTGCTAGCATCGACGCAACGAGGGCTGGCGCGGACTTCCCCAAACTCAACGCCCTCGGCCGAGGTGCATCATGTCCGACGACTACGTTCCTTCCCAGGATTCATCGATCGATGTCTACCCCGACTCAGCCCCTCCCATCGAATCCTTGCCTGCTGATTCAGCCACGCCCCTGAGCCCCGAGCTTCTCGACAAAATGCACGCTTACTGGCGCGCCGCCAACTACCTCACCGTTGGCCAGATCTACCTCAAGGACAACCCACTACTCAAGCACCCGCTGACGCTCGAAGACATCAAGCCCCGCCTGCTCGGCCATTGGGGCACCACCACCGGCCTGAACTTCATCTACACTCACCTCAATCGCGTCATCAACGAGCGCGATCTGGACATGATCTACATCATGGGCCCCGGCCACGGCGGTCCCGGCATCGTCGCCCACACCTACCTTGAAGGCTCCTACACCGAGCTCTATCCCGCCATCGAGCAGAACGCCGACGGCATTAAGCGCCTCTTCCGCCAGTTCAGCTGGCCTCTCGGCATCCCCAGCCACGTCGCGCCGGAAACTCCCGGCTCCATCCACGAGGGCGGCGAACTCGGCTACTCGCTCGTTCACGCCTATGGCGCCGCCTTCGACAATCCCGACCTCGTTGTGGCCTGCGTGGTCGGCGATGGAGAAGCCGAAACCGGAGCTCTCGCCGCCGGCTGGCACTCCAACAAGTTCCTCAATCCGGCCCGCGATGGCGCCGTCCTGCCCATCCTCCACCTCAACGGCTACAAGATCGCCAACCCCACCGTCCTGGCTCGCATTCCTCATCACGAGCTCGAAGAGCTGATGCGCGGCTATGGCTACGAGCCCTTCACCTTGGAGGGCGACGATCCCCACACCATGCATCAGGGGATGGCGGCGGTCATGGACACCATGCTCGACCGCATCGCCGCCATCCAGAAAGCCGCCCGTGAAGAAGGCTCGACCGAACGCCCGCGCTGGCCCATGCTCATCTTCAAAACTCCCAAAGGCTGGACCGGCCCCAAGTTCGTTGACGGCAAGCCCGTCGAAGGCACCTGGCGCGCTCACCAGGTCCCCGTCGACGGCATTCAGAAAAATCCCGAACACCTCCAGATCCTCAACGACTGGATGAGTTCCTACAAACCAGAAGAGCTCTTCGACGAGAAGGGCTACTTCCGCCCCGACCTTGCCGACCTCGCTCCCAAGGGGCGCCGCCGCATGGGCATGAATCCCCACGCCAACGGCGGACTGCTCCTCAAGCCGCTTGTCGTCCCCAATTTCCGCCAGTTTGCCGTTGACGTCCTCGGAGAGGGCCGCGGCCAGGTCGATGCCGAATCAACTCGCATCCTCGGCCATCTCCTCCACGCCGTCATGCAGGCCAACATGGAGACTAAGAATTTCCGCGTCGTCGGCCCCGACGAGACCGCCTCCAACCGCATCCAGGAAGTCGAGGTTGGCACAGGTAAAGCGTGGATGGCTCTGACCCTCCCCGTCGACGAAAACCTCTCCGAGACCGGCCGCGTCATGGAAGTGCTTTCCGAGCATCTCTGCCAGGGCTGGCTTGAGGGCTACCTGCTCACTGGCCGCCACGGCTTCTTCTCCTGCTACGAAGCCTTCATCCACATCATCGATTCCATGGTCAACCAGCACGCCAAGTGGCTCAAAGTCACTCGCTCCATCCCCTGGCGCAAGCCCATCGCCTCTTTGAACTACCTGCTCAGTTCCCATGTCTGGCGCCAGGATCACAACGGCTTCTCTCACCAAGACCCCGGCTTCATCGATCACCTGCTCAACAAAAAAGCAGACGTGATTCGCATCTACCTCCCGCCCGACGCCAACACCCTGCTTTCGGTCGCCGATCACTGCCTGCGCAGCCGCAACTACATCAACCTCATCGTGGCCGGCAAGCAGCCCGAACCACAATGGCTCAGCATGGACGAAGCCGTGCAGCATTGCACCACCGGCCTCGGTATCTGGCCTTGGGCCTCCACCGACGATGGAGGAGAACCTGACGTAGTGATGGCCTGCGCCGGCGACGTTCCCACCCTGGAAACGCTGGCCGCGGTCACCCTCCTCCGCGAAGAAGTCCCTGACCTCAAGATCCGCGTCGTCAACGTCGTCGACCTCATGACCCTGCAACCCTCGTCTGAACATCCTCACGGTCTCTCGGATGAAGAGTTCGACCTTATCTTCACCAAGGAC
>CAILBQ010000707.1 GCA_903832475.1 uncultured Acidobacteriota bacterium
GGTGAATGTAGAGGCGCAACTGAGCGATCAGTCGAGCCTGCTGCACTGGACGCGCAACATGATCGCGCTGCGCAAGCTGTTCCAGGTTTTTGGGCGCGGGACGCTGAGCTTTTTGAATCCAGTGAATCGCAAGATCCTCGCATACCTGCGCGACCTGGAGCGGACGGACGGTTCGCATGAGACGGTCTTGTGCGTAGCCAATCTGAGCCGATTTGCGCAGCCTGTTTCGCTGGACCTGGCAGACTACGCGGGGCTTGAGCCGGTAGAGATGCTGGGGTACGTTTCGTTCCCGACCATTACTCGTGAGCCGTATGCGTTGTCGCTGGCTCCGTATTCCTTTTTGTGGCTGGAGTTGCAGCCTGCGAGCGTCAAGGCCGAGGCGCCAGAGTCTGAGCCGCAGATCGCGGCGATCAGCGAACCAGCCGAGGTGAATGCCTATGATGTGGATTTGGTTACGGCGGGCTGGGCAGGGCTGCTGCGCGATGGGGGAAGCTTTCTGGGGAGTAGTCTGCGAGCCTGGCTTCCGCGGCAGCGCTGGTTTGGAGCCAAGACGCGCACCATTCAGGATGTGCGCGTGCTGGGTTGGGCGGAGCTTCCTCGGGATTTGCGGAATTTGTCGAGCGCGGATATCTCTGCCGGAAATGCTGCGGGCCCTGCGCTCTTTTTTGTGGACGTCTCGTACTCGGATGGGGCTTCAGATACCTATCAGATTCCCCTTGCGGTGAGCCTGGGCGCGGAGGGCGAGGAGATTGCCTCTTCGCACCCGTTGAGTGTGATTGCAAGCCTTAGCTCGCCTTCCGGGGCACTGCTGCTGCACGATGCGACGAGCCGCGAAGACCTGCGCATGGGACTGCTGACGCTGATCGAGCGCAATGCGACGAGCCCGCTCTCCATTGCGTGTGGTTCATCGGCTGAAGGAGCTGAGCGGGCAGCATCACCGAACTCGGGCGGGTCCATTCCTGCCAAAATGCCGGCGCCGCTGGATGCCCAGCCAGGTGACGCAGCAGCGCCTCCGCGCGATGGCGCGCCGACCAGCCTCTCGGGAGCGATGTTTCAACCGCGCGAGTCTCCTTCGGCGGGCAATTGTGGTCCTGCAACGGGAGGCAACGGCTGCCTGCAGGCGCATGCTTCGAGCGCGTTTTCCACGGTGCGGCTCGGCCAACCGATCGCTTCTCGCATTGGCTCCGCCGAACAGTCGAATACGTCGATTTTGTACGGGAAACAATTAATTCTGAAGTTGTTTCGCCGCTTGCAGCCTGGAGAGAATCCGGATGTGGAGATTGGCCGCTTTCTTACCGAAGTTGCCCGGTTTCCCAGGATCGCGCCTTTTCTGGGTGAGATCGATATCACGCCGATCGACGGAGAAAAGACCACCATTGGCATGCTGCAAGGTCTGGTGACGAACCAAGGCGACGGCTGGCAGTGGTTTCTCGATGAATTGAGCGGCTATTTTGCCTCGGTGCATGACTTGCCGGCACCTCCGGAAATGCCTGCGCCTAGCTTCCTGGGGGATCGCGAAGTGCTGCGAGAGATTGCCGAGCATGCCGGTTCGGCTTTGGCTTCGGCTGCGCTGCTGGGCAAGCGTACTGCTGAGATGCACCTGGCGCTGGCGACTCCGACCGATGACCCGGCGTTTGCTGCCGAGCCGATGACGGCGGAGAATCTTGCCAGCGATGCGCGGCGCATCGATGCGCAGATCACTTCCACACTTGAGGCGTTGAAGGTGAATCTTTCGACGCTGAAGGATCTGACAGCGGACGATGCCGGCCTACTGCTATCCAGGCGCATCGATCTCTTTCGGAGGGCTCATGCCATCACCAGTTCCACGCCGGGCGGACAGCGTATTCGGATTCATGGTGATTACCACCTGGGGCAGACTTTGCGCACACCTTCCGGGTCTGGGGAGTCGGGAGATTTCGTGATTCTCGATTTTGAAGGCGAGCCGGCGCGTCCGCTGGCGGAACGACGTCAGAAGCAATCTCCTCTGAAAGACGTAGCTGGTATGCTGCGGTCTTTCTCGTATGTCGCGTACTCGGGGTTGCAGCGATATATGAGCGCGAATCAGGAGTCCCAGCGAACGTTGGATGGTGGAAGCCTGACTGCCTGGACGGTGCTGTGGCAGAACGCCGTCTCGGAGGAGTTTTTGCGAGCATATCGGCAGAGCATTGCGTCCAATGCTTCGCTGCTTCCGTCGCCGCAACAGGCGCAGTCGCTGCTGGGGGCTTATCTGTTGGAGAAGGCTCTATACGAACTGCTTTACGAATTGAACAACAGGCCCGAATGGCTGCGCATTCCTCTTACTGGCATTCTCTCTCTTTAGTTTGTGAACCGATGTGGTCGGTAATGGCGTAATAAGTCTGATAGGTTGATGGATCTGGTCTTCTAGAAGGTAATGATGGCAACAGCAAACCCGATTCCTGAAATGAGTCCCGCTCAGCCCGGAGCGCGTGCGAGCCTGCTAGTGCAGCTCGCACCGATGCCGCCGGAACAGCTGGAAAACGTGCTGGACAAGCTGATGCACCTGCTGCCGGTTGAGGAATTTCTCGTGGCCACGGCCGATCCGACTACGGCGGAGTTGAACCAGGGGCTGCGGGTGATCTCGGTTCCAGAAGGGAACGCGTCTTGGACATTCACGGCATCGGACTTCGTCTCGGTGTACCAGCTGGCTCAGAAGCACGAGGCGAAGGCCGTTCTCATGCTGGGACGGGAATCGCATTCGCTGAGTTCGTCTGCCTTATTTGATTTGTGCGGCGGTATCGTCACGACACAAAGCGATCTAATCATGCCCCGCTACGATCTGCCTCCCAATGCGGGCCTGGTCAACTCGGCGATCCTGTATCCGCTGACCCGGGCGCTGTTTGTTCAGCGAGCGCGGTATCCGCTGGCGGTGGATTTAGGGCTTTCGCTGCGCATGGCAGAGAAGCTGGCGTCATCCAGCCAGCGGTTCACCGCGGCAAACCAGGGGAACGCGCTGGTCTGGCCATTAAATGAAGCATCGGTTGCCGGGTTCATGGTCAACGAACTCGATGTCGGGCAAAGAGAGCTGCCGCAACCCATGGATGCGGATCTGAACAGTGTTCTGGCGTTGGTGGCCAGCTCGCTATTTGCCGATATCGAAGCCAAGGCAGCGTTCTGGCAACGATCGCGCACCTTGCCGCCGTCGAGAACGCTGCTGGCGCAGCCTTTGTCGACCGAGCCGGCCGCGGACATCACGCCCATGCTCGATTCTTTCCGGCTTGCGTATACCAACCTGCGCGAGATTTGGTCGCTGGTGCTGCCGCCGAATTCGCTGATCGGACTGAAGCGGCTCTCTATCACTGATGCCGCGACCTTTCGCATGCCGGAGAGCTTGTGGGCGCGTATCGTCTA
>CAILBQ010000708.1 GCA_903832475.1 uncultured Acidobacteriota bacterium
ATCGAGATCAGGCGGCGGCGGAGTTTCGAGCTGAGCTAACCCTGGATGCGCAGAATGGTAATGCGCTTTACGAGTTGGCGCAACTGGATCATGAAAGCGGCAAGTTGGAAGATTCGCGAAAAGAATTTGAAACGCTGGTCGTTGCGCAACCAGACTTTGAACAGGCGCAGGTTGGGCTTGCATCCGTGCTGATCGACAGTGAGAACACCAGCCTGGCGGTTCCGCATTTGAAGCATGCTGTTGAGCTGGACCCGAACGACGAGGTGGCGTGGTACAGACTGGCGCAAGCTCTTCGAGCTTCGGGGGATCGCGAAGGACAGAAGCAGGCGATGGAGACGTTTCGACGGGTGCACGCTTCGGAGCAGAATCGACTGATCCGAGCAGGTGTGCGATTGCCGTCAGGAGAAGTAACCCCCCAAGAGTTAGGCAAAGGCGAGCAGCCGGATGCAGCGCATCCATGAACGGGAAATCAATGATGACAAGAGAAAGAACAAGAGGGCACAACATGCGGGGACGTTTGAAAAGGATGCTGGTCGCGGTAATCTGCGCGGGATGGATGCTTTCTGGGAGTAGATATGCCGAGGGTTTCGACAGTAAGGTCGCGCGTTCTGCGATAGGCGCTCCAGTCAAGCTGCGCGTGGATGATTTAACGAATCCGCTGGGACTGGATCATGCGGCTCCACGCTTCTCATGGCAATTGCAGGATGGCAGTCGCGGGGCTAAGCAGACGGCGTATCAGATACAGGTGTCGACCAAGCGCGATGGCAATGCCGATGTGTGGGATAGCGGGCATGTGAGTTCGGAACAGTCGGTGGGAGTTGCGTATCAGGGGCCGACGTTGACGCCAAGTACGCGGTATTACTGGCGCGTCAAGGCCTGGGATAAGGACGGCAAGGAGTATCCGGCGAGCGAGACGGCGTGGTGGGAAACCGGTCTGATGAGCCAGGATAACTGGCGTGCGAAATGGATCGGTTATCAAGACTGGGAAGAGAGCGCCGTTCGCAAGGCCGGCGCGGAGTGGATAACAACGCCGGATGGCACAGAATTGAACGGAGCGACGGCCACAGAGCAAAAGGTCGCCTACCGGTTGACTTTCAAGGGAGGTAAGTCCGCGAAACAAATCTATCTCTTCATGACTGGGCAGGATGTGGCATCCGCGTGGGTGAATGGCGCGCAGGTGGCAACGGGTGCGCCGCTGCCTGGATGGAAGCAACTGCCCTGGAAGAAGTACGTGAAGATTGACGTCACCAAGCTAGTACATGACGGCGACAACTTACTGGCGATTGAGACGACTCATTACCTTGTGAATCCCAATGGGATGGCGACCAAAGATACGCCGGCGATGAGCGCTACGCTGGTGTTGAAGAACGGCGATGGTTCTGTTACGCATGTCGAGAGCAAGGTGAATGGAGCGTGGAAGACTTCAATTCATCCTGGCGACGCCTGGATGAAAGATGGCGTCGAGGATGCTTCATGGAAGGCGCCGGTGAAGTACGTTGCGGGCCAGGGGATGGATGCGGGGTTGGGGAATCCTTGGCCGGCTGAGTCGGTGAAGGCTCTGCGTGAGGAGTTTGATGTGCATAAGCCGGTGGCTTCAGCGCGGTTGTACGTGACGGCGCTGGGCGCATACCAGGCGTTTTTGAATGGCAAGCGAGTGGGCGATGATGTGCTGTCGCCGGGATGGACGGATTATCGGCTGCGGCTTAAGTATCAGACTTACGATGTCACTCGGCAGGTAACTCAGGGCAGCAACGCTTTGTCGGCGCTGGTAGCTCCGGGATGGTATTCGACGCCGCTGCAGTGGTTTCAGCAGCCGAACATTTATGGAGATGCGCCGCCCTCGCTGAGAGCGCAGCTTCGCATTCAACATACGGATGGCAGCGTCGATTGGGTGCTGAGCGATGATAGCTGGAAGGGATCTGCATCGCCGATCGTCAAGGCGGAGATTTATGACGGCGAGACGCAGGATGCGCGGCTGACTCAGGCAGGTTGGAATGCGGCGAAGTTTGCAGCTAAAGGGTGGGAGAAGGTTAGCGTCAATGATGATGCGGTGACGAAGTTCGATATCAGTGGGCAGGATTTTCAGCCGATTCGCGTAGAGCGGACGCTAACGCCTAAGGCGATCACGGAGCCCACTCCTGGCGTGTTCATTGTGGATATGGGGCAGAATTTTTCCGGTGTCGAAAAGCTGCAATTGCAGGGTGCGGCGGGAACCGATGTTCGCGTTAGAACGGGCGAGATTTTGAATGCTGACGGCTCACTTTATACGGATAACCTGAGGACGGCGAAGTCGACGGATCATTTCATTCTGGCGGGTAAGGGAGTGGAGGAATTCGAGCCGCAGTTTACCTTTCACGGCTTCCGGTACATGGAACTAACGGGGATGGCAAAGAAGCCCTCACTGGATAGCATTAAGGGAGTCGTGTTTCATACAGACGCGGCATTCACGGCGCAGTTGAAGACAGGCAGCGCGATGATCAACAGTCTGTGGAACAACATTCTGTGGGGGCAGCGATCGAACTTTGTAGGTGTGCCGACGGATTGCCCGCAGCGCGATGAGCGTCTGGGATGGACGGCGGATGCGCAGGTGTTCTGGAGGACGGCGACTTATAACATGGACTTAGCGGCGTTTTCTCGGAAGTTCACGGGAGATATACGCGGAACGCAGGTGGGCAGCGGCGAAGGGACGATTGCGAAGGGTGCGCTGTTTGGCATTTTTGCGCCCGGCATTAACTCGACTTCGTCGGAGTCGGGGGCAGGGTGGAGCGATGCGGGAGTGATCATACCGTGGACCTCGTGGGTGCAGACGGGGGACACAACGGTGGTGGAACAAAACTGGGACGCAATGTCCAAGTACCTGGCTGCGATCGAGGCGTCGAATCCGGATTTTCTGTGGACGAAGAACGCGGGGATTCCGTTTGGCGACTGGCTTTCGCCAGAGGGGCCGACGCAGTATCCGCTGGTGGCGACTGCTTCGTGGGCCTATGACGTGACGCTGATGCAGCAGATGGCACATGCGTTGGGCAAGAAAGAGGACGAGGCCAAGTATGCGGAGTTATTCGCGCATATCAAGGAGGCGTTTCAGAAAAGCTTTGTTCATGCGGACGGTTTTGTTGCAGGTGCCGATCAGGGGCCTTCTCCGTTTGGGGCGATCAATAATCCGAATGCCAAGGCAAGCGGGGGCGATACGCAAACGGGCTACGTACTGGCTCTGCATATGAATCTTGTAGAGGACAGCATGAGGCCGGCAGTGGCGCAGAAACTGGTGGAGAAAATCGAAGCCAATCATGGGCTGCTGGGGACTGGTTTCCTGGGGACGCCTTACTTACTCGCGGTTCTAACGGAGAGCGGGCATAAGGATCTGGCGTATCACTTACTTCTGAATACGAGTTATCCCTCGTGGGGTTATCTGATCGATCATGGCGCGACGACGATGTGGGAGCGCTGGAATGGTGACCAGATGAAGAGCGATCCAAGCATGAATTCGTATAACCACTATGCGTATGGGGCTGTCGCAGACTGGATTTATCGCTATGCGGCGGGAGTCGATACGACGGTGATGGATGCGGGCTTTCATACAATTGCGCTGCATCCGGCGTTTGATTCGCAGTTAGGCAGCATTGACTTTACGTATCCTTCGCCGTACGGGGAGATCCATTCGGCATGGACGGTGAAGGATGGTGTGGCGAAGTGGATTTTGACGATTCCTGCGAATGCTACGGGGTGGCTGCCGTTGAGTGAGGCAGAGGCTGCGAAGTACAAGCTGGATGGCGCGGCACTAGCGGGTAATGCGCTGGTGAGGGCTTCGACGCATATGGGGCAGGCGGGGTTTGAGCTGCCAGCGGGAAGTTATAGCTTTGAAGTGATTGGAATCCAGTAGACGAAGAGGAATGAAGGCAGGCGCGGTGAGTTCCGGCCTGCCTTTTGTTTCATGCGGACACGCGGGTGAGCTTGGTGACGCGGCCGGATTGGTTCCAGTCGGAGACGTAGACGTCGGCGTTGCTGTCGATGTAGCAGCCGTGGGCGGCGCTGAAGAGGGCTGGAGCGATGTCGGCAGGAGCGAGTGTGTAGTTGGCCCACTGCTTTTGATCCGGGTTGTCACCGAGGAAGGCAACAGGGACGTTGTCTTTGTCGAGGATGGTGACGCGACCTTGCAGTTCTGAGACGACGGCGTGGTCGCCGTGGAAGCTGACTTGGCAGGGGCGTCGCAAGTGCTGCGTAATGTTGCGGACGAACTTGCCGTCGAAGTCGTAGTGGGTCAGGCGCATGTTTTCGCGGTCGCAGACGAGGAGCAGAGGCTGGTCGTAACGTGTGTCAACAGCGAGGCCGTGGCTGCAGTCGCATTTGCCATCCTCAGTGCCTTTGCCGGCGAAGCTGGATTTGTAATTGCCGGCCTTGTCAAAGATGAAGATTCGTGAGTCGCCGTAGCCGTTGGCGATGAAGATAGAACCGTCGGGGGCAGGGACTGCGGCGGTGATGCGCCATTCATTAGGAGTGTGGAAGCCGGCTTCTGTGGGCGCCTTAATTTTCTGCACGACGGTTCCGTCAGTCTTCATTTTGATGAAGAGCCAGTTGTCCTCTGGCGTGCCCTTCTGCACCGTGGCGTAAAGATACTCTGTACCGTTCTCTTCGGCGTGATGAAACGAGTGTACTTCTGGATAATCGGTCGCGATGGTGCGCACTAACTTGCCGTGAGGATCGTAGACGAGTACGCCGGTGTGGCTCTGGGTGCTGACGTAGAGATTGCTAGCGTGATCGCTGGTGATGGCGCCGTGGGTGCCTCCGAACTGGGTACCCTGTGGAAGGCTTCCCCATTGCGGGATGACTTCGTAGGTCCATTCGCCGTTGCCGGTGCGGTACTGCCGTTGGCCAATTGTTTTAGGTGTTTCCTCGGTGGCGGCGAATGCGGGGGCCGCGACACCGGCAAGTGCGGAGACGGCGGCGGCATGGAAAAAGCTGCGACGATTGATCGTGTTGGATGGACTGTTCGACGGCATGGGAACCTTTGCATCATAAGGGAATTGTGTTCGAGGGAAGGTGCGCGAGTCAGTTCAGCTTTTTGAGCCAGACATTGCGAACCGAGACTTTGCTGGGCGTGCCTTCGATCTCAATGCCGATGAAGCCGCTCTTGTTGTTGGAGGAGTTTGGATCATCGTCAACGTAGACGGCCATCACGTGGCCATTGATGACGTGGATGAAAGTGCCGCCACGAGCGATGATCAGGTACTGGTTCCAGTCGTTGACTTTGACGTAGCC
>CAILBQ010000709.1 GCA_903832475.1 uncultured Acidobacteriota bacterium
CAATGCGCTGCGCATCGGAGGCTGCGCGGAATATCTCCTTCTTGTCGTCGCGCAGCTTGCTGAGCCACTCGGCGATGTAGGCCGCACCGTTCGTGAAATCGCAATCGTCGATGCCCAGCTCGGCACAGATCATAACTTGAGCAAGCTCGGCCCGGAGCTCCTCCCTCGAGTAATCCTGGGAGCCGAAATTGCCGGTCAGGTCGCGGTCGAGCCGCTCCTTCGTTCCGGTCCAGTGACCGAGCTCGTGAAGCAGGACACTCGCGTAGGCCGCGGGCGAGCGGAACGCGCATGTGGGAGGCATCTGGATGTGGTCGGTCGACGGTGTGAAGAATGCGCGGTCGCCGCCGACGCGGATGACGGCCTTGCTATTGCGCGCGATCGTCGCGGCGGATTCCGGCTCCCGCCAGGGCGCTTCTTCGACGCCTGGTGCGATGTAGGGAGGTATCCCGTCGATCTGAGAACCGTTGAAAAGCGTGAACGAGCGAAGCACCGGGACGACCTTTCGGCCATCGTCGCTTGAGCCGGTGCGGTCTTCCACCTCGATCTTCTTGTAGAAGAAGCCGGGTGTGCCGCGCGATCCCTTGCGAACTTGCCAGCCGCGATCGGCGGCCTGTTTGTATGTTGCCCAGCGTGGATCGCCGCTGATGAACGCCAGTGGTGACATGCCGAGCATGATCGTGTTGATGCCGCGGTATCGGGCGCCGGTCGCCGCGTTGTGCGGCATCATCGGGCCGCCTGCCTTGCCGACGTCCCAGGGTCGCCGCCAGGGTGGCGTGCCCTCCTCGAGAGCGACGATGATCTGTGCCGTTATCTCGGCATAGTGGTCGCGCGGTGCGTTATCGCCGGCGCCGTGGCGTTTGGAGAAATGGGCCATGGGGTGTCGTCCTCTTCATGGACTTGTTGATCACCCCTCCCCCAACCCGCGGCCTGGTCCGGCCGGGGCAAGGGCGAAGCCGGCTTGAGCCGGGCCGGCGCGTAGCGCCGAGCCCCTTGCCCCGGTCCGGCCAAGGCGCGGTAAGCGCGTCTCACTCCACTTTCCGCAATCCTCGTTGTTCAGGAATATCTCGGCGCCCCAATCTTTCCCGAGTTGCTGGACCTTCGATTATCGCGCAGCGCCATTCCGCTCCAGATATCGACGCCACAGGGTATTCAGCGAGGGGAGTGCCTGCGGACAAACTGCGCTACGGCGACCGCAAATGGTTGCCAGTTGACGTCGTCGACAGGCGTCGGTCCACTGATGCGCATGCGCGACAGTGAGCCGCACGCCCTGCAGATCCGCGTTGCCCTGGCCGAGATTGATCCTCCGGTCTGGCGTAGGCTTGTCGTGCCATTGTCATGGCACCTCGGCGAACTCCATCTTGCAATCCAGGCGGCCTTCAACTGGTGGAACTCGCATCTGCACGAATATCGGATCGGCGGGCTACGCTACGGCGACACAGAGGATGGGGACGATGGCGGCTTCGCGGACTCTCCGCGTCTGTTCGACGAAAGGGAGGTGCGGCTCAGCGATTTCGGAAACGAACCTGGCGTCGCGTTCACCTACATCTACGATTTCGGTGACAACTGGCGGCATATTGTTGAAATCGAGAAGCCCGTCGCACTCGACGCCGCTCCCAGGCTCGCGACCTGCGTCGCCGGCGCGCGCGCTCGTCCGCCCGAGGACGTTGGTGGCTTCAGTGGCTACGAGAACTTTCTTGCGATCATGGCCGACCCAAGCGACCCGGAGTATGCTGAAACCAAACGTTGGTGCGGTGGCCACTTCGATCCAGAATGGTTTGACCTCGGCGTGACCGACAAGGACGTAAAGAACGCGTTGCGAACGAACGTTCG
>CAILBQ010000710.1 GCA_903832475.1 uncultured Acidobacteriota bacterium
CGAGATCCTTGAACACCAGTGGCTTTCCGAACTGCTCGACCACGGCGGCCTTCATCTTGTTTGACATCAGCGTTTCCTCTTTTGAATGACTGTCAGGCCGCCGCCGGCAAGCCCAGTCCGCGGACTGCCTCGATCATGCTGATCAGCACGGCCTGGGCATCGCCGTAGACCATGTTGCAGTTGTCCGAATAGAAGAGCGCGTTGACGATGCCGGCGTATCCTTTGCCTTCGCCTCGCTTGATCACAAACACCCGCTTGGCCTGGTCAGCGTTCAGGATCGGCATGCCGAAGATCGGCGATGATTTGTCGGTGCGCGCCGCCGGATTCACCACGTCATTCGCGCCGATGACGAGGGCGATATCCGTACTGGCGAATTCACTGTTGATGTCTTCGAGCTGGAAGATCATGTCGTAGGGCACGCCCGCTTCAGCCAGCAGGACGTCCATTTGCCCAGGCATGCGACCGGCAACCGGGTGAACCGCAAACTTGACGCTCACACCACCGGCCTGCAGCAGTTTCACAAACTCGTACAGCTTTCCCTGCCACTGCGCCACGGCCAGGCCATAGCCGGGCACGATGATCACGGAACTCGAGTAGCGCATGGCTATGCCGGCATCGCCTGGCGCGGTGGGCTTCAGGCTTCCCTTGATGGCACCCTGCTTGTGCTTGGGCGCCATGCCAAAGTTCGTGAACAGCACATTGCTGACAGAGCGATTCATGGCCTTCGCCATCAGCAGCGTCAACAGAAGTCCCGCAGCGCCGACGACCATGCCGGCGATCATCAGCGCCGGGTTCTGCAGAACGAAGCCTTCGAGACCCACCGCCAACCCGGTGAAGGCGTTGTAGATCGAGATCACGACCGGCATGTCGGCGCCGCCGATCGGCAGCGTCATCAGCACACCAAAGAGCAGGGAGAGAGCAAAGTACAGCTCGATCAGATGCGGGGCGCTCATCAAGGGTTGTGCTGCGCCCTGCGTCGCATAGATCAGGTACGCGCCCACGACGAGCGTCGCCACCATGATGGCCGCGTTGAATATCTTCTGTCCCTTCACCCGCAGCGGCCTTTTGATGACCCCATCGAGCTTCGCCCAGGCGATGAGCGAACCGGACAGTGACACCGCGCCAATCAAGGCACCGATCAGGGTGACGACTAGCTGCGTGGCGCCCTGCGCTCTGTTGCCGAACAGCTCCACCGCAGCGATCGCGCCGGCAGCACCGCCGCCCATGCCGTTGTACAGCGCGACCATCTGCGGCATGGAGGTCATGGCCACTTTTCGACCACTCCACCAGGCTACGCCACCGCCCACGGCCAACGCGATGACGGCAAGCGCGATGTTGACCAGCAGATGGGGTGCGGCTGCCGCACTGACGCCGAACAGATATAGGAAGCTGGCGAGTATGGCCACCAGCATCCCGAGCCCTGCGACACGGATTCCGGATGGCGCGGTCACGGGCGAAGACATGCGCCACAGTCCGTACATGAAGAGCAGCGCAGCCGCGAGGTCGGCGGAACCGATGAGTAGCTGCGGAATGAAGCTGAACATGTGCCTAACCTAGCTCGCCTTGCCAGAATGCGCCTTGGCGTGACCCGTCCTGGCGCGACTGGATTTCGGGTGTGCGTGGGAATGGCCTGTGGGTTGAAACATCGCCAGCATGCGATCCGTCACGGCATAGCCACCTGCTGCATTGCCCGCACCCAGCAGGACGGCGAAGAATCCAATGGACTGTTCCAGTCCGTTGCTCGCGTTGAGGAGCGCGTACAAACCGCCGACGACCACGATGCCGTGCACGAAGTTTGACCCTGACATCAGGGGCGTATGCAGGATGGCCGGCACACGGCCAATGATCACCCATCCGGCAAAGCCGGCCAGCATGAAGATGTACAGCGCTACGAACCCGTCAATTGCAATCTGAAAGTTCATTGAGATTCCCTTCCTGACTTTTCAAGCCACTTTCTTGGCTGGTGCCGGCGCCTTCGCAGACTTCGCCGGGGAGCTTCCGGGGCTCCGCTCAGCATCAGACGACTTGAGTTCGCCGGCATGAGTCAGTGCCGTCTTGGCCAGGATCTCATCGTCCCAGTCGATCTCGATGACGTTGTCCTTCATCATCAGAGCCAGCAGGTTGTACTGATTCTTTGCGTATAGCTCGCTGGCGTCCTCGCCCAGCAGCGATGGCACATTCAGAGGCGCAACGATGGTTACAAGCCCAATGATCGTCGTTTCGCCAGGCCTGCTATCGGCGCAGTTCCCCCCGCCTTCTGCCGAGAGATCCACAATCACTGCGCCCGGCTTCATTCCCGTCACCTGCGCACTGCTGATGAGTTTGGGCGAGGGCCTCCCCGGAATGGCTGCCGTCGTAATGACAAGATCGGCCTGCTGGATATGCTTCGTCAGCACGGCAGCCACCTTCGCTTGCTCTTCCGCACTCAGCTCGCGCGCGTAGCCACCATCGCCGCGCGCGTCGATGCCGGTCGCCACGAATTTGGCGCCCAATGACAGCGCCTGTTCCTCAGTCTCGGGGCGGACGTCGTATCCTTCTACCACGGCGCCCAGCCGATGCGCGGTGGCGATCGCCTCGAGGCCGGCCACGCCCAGCCCCATGACCAGCACCTTGGCTGGACCAATAGAGCCCGCGGCCGTCGTAATCTTCGGTAGAACACGGGCCAGGTGCGTCGCACCGAGCTGCACGGCGTAGTATCCCGCCAGAGCCGATTGGCTTGAGAGCGCATCCATGGACTGAGCCCGGGAGATGCGCGGCACCCGTTCCATCGCGAAACAGGTGATCTTTCGTTCCAGAAGACGCTGCACCAGGGCCGGTTCCTTCTGGGCGTAGATGAATGACATCAGAATCGCGCCGGGCTTCATGGCGTCGATCACCTCGAGCGCCGGGGCTTGCACCGCCAGCACTACGTCGGCTTCGCTCACCAGCGCCTTCCGATCACTCGTGAATGCCACGTCCTGGAAGGCACTATCGGCGAGCTTGAGCGACTCACCGGCACCGGATTGCATGTGCAGCCGGGCGCCAAGCTTGATCAGCTTAGGGGCTACTGAAGGCACAAGGGCGACGCGTCGCTCGTGAGCCTGAGTCTCCTTGAGTACTGCAACGTTGACGTACATCAGGCGGCCTGGCCGACAATTGCCTCGACTGCGATGCCCAAACCTTTCGCGACACCAACGCCGTAGTCCGGGTCGGCCTTGGAGAAGTGCCCGAGCTGGCGCTCCTGAATGATGCGCGGCACGGATTTCAATGCGCCAACCAGATTGTCGACCAGCTGTGATTTCTGATCTGCACTCATCAGCCGATACAGAGCGCCGGCCTGGCTGTAGTCCTCGTTACGCTGGTGATGATCGTAGCTGTCTGCATCTCCACTGATCTTCAGCGGCGGTTCCTTCAGTGCCTTGTCTTCGACGGGTCCGTTGAAACTATTGGGCTCGTAGTTGACCCGGCTGCCGCCATTGCTATCGAAGCGGGTCTGCCCGTCACGGTTATAGGTATTGACCGGGCAGTGCGGCTTGTTGACCGGAAGTGCCGCGTAGTTGACGCCAATCCGGTAACGGTGCGCATCGGGGTACGACAGCAGCCGTGCCTGCAGCATCTTGTCCGGCGATGCACCCATTCCCGGAGGCATGTTGCCGGGCTCGAAGGCCGCCTGCTCGACCTCGGCAAAGTAATTCTCGGGGTTACGGTTGAGTTCCATGACACCGACATCGATGAGCGGGTAGTCCTTGTGCGGCCACACTTTGGTGAGATCGAAGGGATGGATGTGGTAGGTCGCTGCTTCTATCTCCGGCATAATCTGTAACTGCACCTGCCACCTGGGAAAGTCGCCGCGCTCGATGGCAGCGTGCAGATCACGACGGTGAAAGTCCAGATCTTTGCCGGCAATCGCTGCCGCCGCCTCACTCGTCAGCGTCTTGTTGCCTTGCAGCGTCTTGAAGTGCCATTTGACCCAGAAGCGCTCGCCAGAATCATTCCAAAGACTGTACGTGTGACTGGAATAGCCGTTCATGTGACGCAGCGTCGCGGGAATCCCACGGTCGGAGAACAGCGTCGTGACCTGGTGCAGGGACTCCGGCGAGAGGCTCCAGAAGTCCCACTGCA
>CAILBQ010000711.1 GCA_903832475.1 uncultured Acidobacteriota bacterium
ATCCGCGAGCGGCTTCACGCGAAAGTCATATTCGAGCCTCTGCTGCCTGCCGTAAAAACTCAGGTCAATTCCTGGATAAATGTCGTGGTAGTTGACACGCTCCCAGTTAGACACTCCCATGCGCCATGTCGCCGGATCGGACGAAGTCACGTAATTGGATACACCGCTCATTTGTCCCTCGGGAGTAACCGTCACATCATGCCGCGCATCCATCCAGCACAGCGACATCGCATTACTTCCGCTCCGGTCTGACCTGCTTGGTAAGTCGAACCGCGCGCTGTCTCGATCGAGTTCAACCGAATAGCCGTGTCCCCTCGTCGTATAACGTTCGCCTGCATCCTTTGTATCGCTTCGTTCAAAAGCAAGTTTGGCATCGGAGTAGCTGACTATTGAGGGGGTCTTCGCCGCCTGGCCTAATGCGAATGAAGAAACCAAGGAAACAAATGCCATCAAAGCAATGACGGCTGAGTGCGCTCGCATAAAATTGCGGACGCCGGCGTAGACTGTCTTGCGCACGGTCTTTCTCCTGAATCGGTTGTGGGGGGAGGGTGCCAAAGGCGGCGTGGAACTACATTTCGTCTTCCAGCATGCTTGGTGCAAGGAATGACTGGCTTACAAGACTGAGCGATGGATGTCGCCGGAAGGAGAGCTCTGACACCTTGGATGCGCACACAACAATAGCATCCCAACTCTACTTTGGCTTCAAAAAAATCATGGCCTTTCGCAGCCATAGTGCGGTGATTCAGAAAAGCGTTTCAACCTCAGGAAATTTTCTTGATTGTTCGGAGAAAAAGAAAAACTTCGGCTTATTTCTCGCCACATTTGGAAGAATTCTCATCTTTGGCAAGAAGCAATCTGAAGCGCAAGAAAGGTCAACGCGCTTGCCTCCAACGCTCCGGCTGATGCAGGTCTTCTTCCATATCTCTCAAATACCGGGTCGGGTCGCACAAGTTGTTTTGTCGCTACTGCAGAATGGACATCACGGCGCAGGGCGCACCGGAAAGTACCTCGCGCAGATTATGCCCGATCAAAACTTCTCGCATCACCGTATGCCGCTTCACTCCCAGCGCGACCAGGTCTGCCCCGACCTTGACTGAGCCTTCGCATATAGCCTCTCCTACTGAACCCCGCAGCACTAGTGCGCGGTCATCGGGACTCTCCAGAAGCTGCGTGAGCTGCTCCATCGCCCTGTTGCCTTTCTCCTCTGAAGCATGCTTCGGCAGAACATGCGCCACGGTGAAGTGTGCGCAAAATCGTCGCTGGATGGCACGCGCATACTGCAGGCTGCGAACCGACTCAGGGCTTAAATCCGTGGCATAAAACACATGCACGCAACCATCCGGGCTCCAGCCTCTCAGCTTGCGGCAGGCTCCCAGAGTCATTACGGGAATAGTGGTCTTGCGGATGATACGCTCCGCCGCGGAGACCAGCGAAAAGCCGTTCATGCCAGTGCCCGCTCGCGTCGACAGCACGAGCATGTCGATTTTATGCGTATCGATAGCCTCACGGATTTGGCCATCAAGGTCGCCCTCGCGAAGCAAGCAGGTGCACTCAACACCTTCTTTACGAATAGACTCAGCCAGTTCTTCCAAAGCTGCCGAGCACCGCGAATGCAATTCGGGAAGCGCCCCTGCAAGGTTTCCACCCATGCCGATGCATGTAACTGCGTCGATCACATGCAAGAGCCAGACAGACGATTGAGACAACTTCGCAAGCGCCACCGCGCGCGGAAGCGTAAGCTCTACCTTCGGAGAGAAATCGACAGGCACTAATATGCGCCCAGCCCGCCCGCTGGCAAGAAAAGCATCTGGATTCGCCATCCGTTCCTCCATTATCCCAGCCCTTCAACGCCCCTGATACATTCGGAGTCTTGCTTACGAAACGGATCATACGCCGAACGCTGGCGCGATGTAGAGCATTTACAACTCGGACTGCTGCTCTGTCAAATCCCCATTCTCGCCCCAGCGCGCCGCTCATGTTCCCGTGGGCATTGTGAGATCCTCGCTGAGCACTACCGACTGGTATACAACAGATCCACTCCTTCTTCATACCACGCTATCCTTTGAATCAAAGTGACGTGGATCAATCCCCAACTGTTGGCACTTCTTGTAGAGATGGCTTCGTTCCAGTCCCAATGCGCGCGCAGTGTTCGATACATTTCGATGGTTTCGTTCCAGTTCCGCCAGCACCGTCGCGCGTTCAAAGGCTTGCACCCGAACTGCAAGCGGCCCGGAATCTGAAGCTGCATGCGCTGTCGCGGCAGATTCAAGGGTAGGCAGTGCCATGGCCACATCCTCTTTCTTGACCGAATTCACCGCCAGCAACAAAAGTCTCTCGACGACATTTCGCAACTCTCGCAGATTCCCCGGCCAACTATACCTCTCCAGCTCGAGAATCGCTTCACGCGCAAACGGCATTGCTTTCCAACCATTCTGCGCACTGATCTGCTGAACGAAATAGTCGACCAGCAGGTCCAGATCCTCCTTGCGCTCGCGCAACGGTGGCAATCGCAGCGGAAAGACAACGACTCGATGATATAAGTCACGCCGGAACTCCCCCATCTTCACCAACTCGTCCAAATCTCGGTGGGTTGCAACCAGCACGCGCACATCGACTTTCGTGGGCTTGCTGGAACCGACCCGTTCTACTTCCTGCTCTTCCAACACCCGCAACAACTTGGCCTGCATGGCCTGAGGCATATCTCCTATCTCATCGAGAAAGAGCGTGCCTCGATGCGCTTGCTCAAACTTGCCCATATGCCTCTGCGTAGCCCCGGTGAACGCACCTTTCTCGTGTCCGAATAACTCACTCTCAATCAATTCTGCAGGAACGGCGGCGCAATTCAGCGTGACAAAGGGCGCTCCACTCCTCCCACTCTTTTCATGCAAAGTCCTAGCGACAAGCTCTTTCCCGGTCCCTGTTTCTCCATAGATGCAAACACGCGATTCGCTCGCCGCGACGCGCTCTACCTGGGCCATTAGTCGGCGCATCGATTCGCATGCCCACACTATCTGGTGCTTGCCTGCACGGACGCGTAGTTCGCTGTTTTCAGTCTCCAGGCGGCTAAGTCTGAGGACATTATCGAGCGTAACCAGCAGCTTGTCCGTAGAGAGCGGCTTCTCTAGAAAGTCGAATGCTCCAAGTCGAGTAGCCCTCACAGCCATCTCGATGTGCGCCTGTCCGGACATCATCACCACGGGAGTACCAACGCCGATGCTCTTCAGGTCTTCGAGCAACGCCAGACCGTCGCGCCGCGGCATGACAACGTCTGAAATGATCAAGTCGAATGCCTCAGCTTGCGCCAGTTCAAGGGCCCGCGTGGCATTGTCGCACACACTCGCCTCATGTCCGGCAAGACGAAAGGCCCGAGCCAGAGAAGCCAGCGTGTTCGCCTCATCGTCTACGATCAAAATCTTTGCTTTCACGCCGTTTCCTCTTCACCGGGTGCAGCCGGGAATTCAATCATAAAAGCGCTTCCCCTGCCTTCTGAACTCTCTACCGAAATCGTACCGTGATGATCGGCCACCACCGACTGCACGATCGCCAGACCCAGTCCTGTTCCGAATTCCTTGGTCGTGTAATACGGGGTGAAAATACGGTCGCGTTCCTCCGCTGACATTCCTTTTCCCGAGTCCGCAATCCTCATAAAAACTTTGGCGCCGGTCATGAAGACACTCAGATTCAGAATGCCGTCTGTGTCCATGTCTTCCATCGAATCCATCGCGTTTAAAACCAGGTTTGAAAGGGCACGGTGCAGCAGTTCCGCATCTGCCGAAATGAGAATCGTCCTTCCCGGAAGATCAAGCTTGAATTGAATGTGCGAGCCGTGCTCCTGAGACGCAGCGGAATAAAGGGTAAAGACTCGACGCATAGCTTCACAGGCATCGATTCGATCGAACTCCGGTTTGGGCATTCTCGAAAAGTCGCTGAAACGCCCGATGATCGTTTTCAGATTGGCAATTTCCATGCCCAGAGTTCGTGTGCTTTCCTGGAATACTTCATCAAACTCTCCTTGATCCAGTTGGCGAGCACGAATCAGATTTTCGACGGTCAATTGCAACGGAAAGAGCGGGTTCTTGAGTTCATGGGCCAAGCGCCTTGCCAGTTCGCGCCAAGCGGCGACTCGCTCCGTCTGCACCAACTTGTCCCTTTGTGACACAAGTTGGCCGGTCATATGATTGTAGCTCTCCTGCAGCACGCTGATCTCATCCTTACCGAGCCATCGCCGCTCAATCTTTACCTGCGCATCCCATTGCCCGGCGGCGACTGACTCCGACACAGCAGCTAACTCTTCAATCGGCCTCGAGACACGTGAAGCTATCCAGAGACTCGCGGCAATGGCAAATAAAATTCCGCCAGAAGCTATTCCAAACGCAATCGAACGGATGTGATTCTGCACTTCCACCATGCCGCGTCGGGCGGTCGCGATGACCACAACAGCGAGCACCTGGCCCTTGTCTGACTTGAGTGGAATCGCCGTAGCATTGACGCTGTCTGCACGGTCCCGGGTAATGTAAATAATGCTGCTGGCTGGCGCCCCGCTTGCGCGCACACGTTGCACCACGCCTTGAAACGCGGACGCGTTGAGAAGTTTGTCAGGGGGCCCGTTGAGGCTCCCGGAACTCGAGACGTCTTCGCTTCCATAAAAATACAAGCTCGTCCCAGGGGGCAGCGGCAACTCCGAGACCGAGGCTTGATCCAAGGAACGTCCACCAACGAGGGTAACGCCAGATTCGCTGTTGCCTACCTTGCGAACCGCGAAAAGACCAACGGAAACACCACCATCCGGCATATCTTCCAGTTTGAGAAACGAATGACCAGGCGGTCCATCGATTGCGGGCTCATGGTAGCCAAATCGCGCCGGCCATTGCGACGAACTGATGATGTTTCCGTCTGCTCCTACGATCTCCAGGTAATCTAAATGATTTTCATGTGCAAAGGATCCTGCATCCGTGACATAGGCTCCGCTCTCACCGGTAAGCGCCACCTCCTGTGAGATGCGCAACATCCGTTCACTGCCTGCTACGCTGCTCAACGTATCTGCAACGCCCTTGGCACGCTGATCCAATTCCGATTGAAATTGGTTCACCAACTGTGCTGTCTGTTGCTGATAGAGTTGGTCGAAAACCTTTCTGACCCGCATCGAGACCGTCCATCCCACCGTTGCAACAGAGACAATCACAGTAAGCGAAAACATCAGGAGCAGCTTTTGTCGCAGGCTCACTTTGACTCCTCCAGCGACGAATCAGCGAGATCGATGCTTGCGTCCAGGTTTAAGTGTATGTCTCGAACGCGGCTGCCGATCCCATAGGCACGTGGCAGGTACAGCAGCGGAATCACCGCAGCATTTGCGACCACTTCCCGCTCAAAGCGGAGCATGGCTTGCGCCTGCTCTTCCGCTGTTACCGATGTCATGGGAGGCTTCGAGAATGCATGCGCATCAAACGCTCGCTGCAGCGATTCCACAGCTGCACCGCTTTCACCAACCTCCAGCGGAAGCATCTTCAAAATCAGGTCTGCCTCTTGTCGACCGCCCTTCTGAACCGGCTGAACATTGAAGCCGGCTTCGCGCAAGTTCAGCTCGATGCGTCCTGCAATCAGCTGAAGGGTTGCGTCAGAGCTGTCCGCAGACAGCGTTACTACCGGCGGCGCAGCGCCTCCCCGCAGCGCCTGGGCCTTATTTAAATCTCTCTCTAGGGGAAAAAGAAAAGAATATCCCGTCATCCAATGTGGAGTGAGCGATCCTGTAACTTCGCCCTCTTTCTGAAAGATGACGTTGAAGAGTGCACCTCGGTCAACCGCGCATGCTACTGCACGACGCAAGTTCACATTGGAAAGGGCGCCCGTTGATCTCACTTGCAAGGCTAGTAATTCAACAGAACGAGATTCCAGCACAGTCAGGCGTTGCTGCTTCGCCTGTCGCAGCTTCTCCGCCGGTACTTCCACGATGTCGGCACGGGCTGCTTCGACATCTGCCCACTGGTCGGCGATCGAGCGGCGTGTGCGCACTTCGATGGCATCGACAAACGGCCGCCCGGCCCAGTGATCGACATTGGCCTTAAGAGTGATCACCCCGTTGCTGAAGCCACTAACTTCAAATGGGCCTGTACCGTCGACTCCACCATTCGAGCTAGGATGCTGAATGAGAAAAGCATCGCCAGCCAGCAACGCGGGCAAGTTCGGCATCGCGGCATCCGACGTGAAGACTACTTCAGTCCCGACCGCACGCACTACGGTCCATGGACAATTCTCCGTACAGCTTTGCTGCAGGGCCCCGGCAAGTGCAGTTGCCGTCACAGCGGACGCGTCGTGAAAATGCACGCCTGTCCGTACCTGGAAGCGCCAGCGATGTTCTTCGCTGTCGCTTTTCCACTCGGTCGCCAGTGCTGGGCGCAGGCCTCCCGCTCCGTCCACCCGCGTCAGTCCTTCGAACACAAGCCTTCGTACTGGAGATGCGAACCTCTGCCACGCATCGGCTTGCGTCTCTATCCGTAGCGTGCCTCCATAATGAGGACGTGTCCGCGCATTCGCTATCGGCAGCGAGGCCGCCAGTAACAACGCCGTCGCCGATTTAACTGCAAAGCGTTGAAACACGAAGAACCTCATCATGAGACGCACCATTGCCGTCATCTATTCGCACAACCACTGCAGCGCTGTTCTCGTTCCACTGCGTCATGCTCATAACGGCGCCGTCTAGAGCCAGGGGCGCGCTCGCTGCGACCGCCTCTTGAGCTGGAATGTTGTAGGCGCGAAGACTGTCTTTGAACGCTTCGCCGGAGGCTGAGACCAAAACAACCGGTTCGACGCCGCATTGGGTGTGAAGAACAGCCAGATCACTGCCCCAGTCCCGCACACCGCTGATCGTCTTTCGAGATTTGCCCTCAATCAATTCAACGGCGCCACTGGTTTCATGAATCAGCAGTGCTCTCCCACCTCCGCGCGGCCACTCAACGGCATCAAAGAATGGAGGCAGATCGAAGCTAAGGGCCGGAGTTACCATTCCCGTGAAGTAATTTTGCGCTGAGTTATAAAAGGCCCGCTCATTTTCAGGAAACAGTGCATTCTCAGTATATGAAGCTCTTCCAAGAGGCCACGGGTCGTCGGAATCCCTGCACTGCACCGAGGCCGTACTTTGCTTATTCCCATGCTCTGGACGCATTCCTTCACACTGTTGTCCGGGCAGGTATGCCGTGAACATTTGACCGCCCGAATGAAGAATGACTCGACCGCGTGGGTCTCGTGACATGGCGTGATTGCGCGATAAAGCAAGCGTCTGCACCAAAATAAACCCCGACGCGTCTGGCTCATAGAAAGAGATGCTGTCCGCCTGAAGGATCACCACGCCCGCCTCATCCCCAGCAAGCGACAATATCACCGCTTGG
>CAILBQ010000712.1 GCA_903832475.1 uncultured Acidobacteriota bacterium
GCCCGCTTCGGCGCCGAGCGCATGGGCGCCGTCGCCGTCATCGCCCCCACCCGCATGCAATATCAGGAAATGATTCAGGCCGTGAGCTACATTGCCCGGCTTTCGGAGCGTGTCTTCGAATCTCCTACTCAATAGCGACACGGTCCGCTACAAGAAAGTCTGAAAAAGAGAGCAAGCACGCCCCGCTCTCTACAATGAAACTATCTCGATTTCGAAACATCCCTCTAGGGACAGCAATTTTTGGAGCAGAGCAGCAATGGCAGAACAAGAAGAGCAATACGGAGTAAAACCAGCGCCCGATTCGAACGCAGTCGCCGTCGAGGAAAACCCCGAGCAGGCCGGCCCGCAGCTGGTAGAAGATCCGCCGGCCGCCGGTCCAACCGCGGAAGAGTTCGCCGCCCTCAAAGCCGAGCGCGACGCCCTGGTCGACCGCATCGCCCGCTTGCAGGCCGAGTTCGACAACGCCCGCAAGCGCCAGGAACGCGAAAAGCAGGAGTTCCGCGACTACGCCACCGGCAACGTCATCGAACAATTCCTGCCCGTCGTCGACAATTTCGCCCTGGCCTTGAACGCCAACGCCACCGCCGAACAGATGCGCACCGGCGTCGAGCTGATCGTCAAGCAGATGGACGAGGTCCTCAAGGGCTTGAACGTCCAGGCTGTCCCGACCGTCGGACAGCCGTTCGACCCCCGTGTCCACGAGGCACTCGGCACTGTCGAGCGCGACGACCTTCCCGACCACTCCATCCTGGACGAGATCCGCAAAGGCTACAAAATCCGCGAACGCCTCCTGCGCCCAGCCATGGTCCGCATCGTCTCCAACCCCAAACAATCCGAAGCCTAAGGAAAACCAGGTTAAATGTCACAATGCATTTGCTTTGTGAAAGGGCATGACTTCAGTCATGCCGAAACAGCGCCAAAAAAGATGGGGCTTTAGCCCCTGCCTAACCACCCAACGGGCACAGCGCCCAGGAAAAGGCGAACACCGTTTATCATGGCTACCAGGGATCAAGTGAGCAAAGCAGACTACTACGAAGTTCTCGGGGTCGCCCGTGACTGCAGCGAAGGCGAACTGAAAACCGCCTATCGCAAGCTGGCGATGAAGTTCCACCCCGACCGCAACCCCGGCGACGCCAAGTCAGAAGAGCGTTTCAAGGAAGCCAGCGAGGCCTACCAGGTTCTCTCGGACTCGCAGAAACGCGCCGCCTACGACCGTTACGGCCACGCCGCCACCGGCGCCGGCTTTGGCGGAGGCAGTCCCTTCACCGAAGCAGGCGATCTCGGCGACATCTTCGGCGATCTTTTCGGAGAGATGTTCGGCGGCGGCCGTCGCGGCGGCGGCAACTCCCGCGTACAGCGCGGCGAAGACCTGCGCTACGACATCACCATCGAGTTCGAAGAGGCCGTCTTCGGCAAGGAAACCGAAATCAAAGTTCGCCGCCGGGAAAACTGCGCCGCCTGCAACGGCGCTGGCACCAGTTCCGGCCGAGGCCCCTCGGTCTGCGCCCAGTGCCAGGGACGCGGCCAGATTCGCTACCAGCAGGGCTTCTTCTCGGTCGCCCGCGCCTGCGGCACCTGCGGCGGCTCAGGTACCGTCATCACCGATCCCTGCTCGACCTGCCGCGGCCGGAGATGATTATCAATGCCTGGATCCTGCAGGCTTCGACCACAGATGCCGGCGAGGTGGCCCGATTCGACGATATTGCAAGAAGGCTCGTCGCCCA
>CAILBQ010000713.1 GCA_903832475.1 uncultured Acidobacteriota bacterium
CGCGATGCTGGTGGTCTTGAGGAAAGATCTTCGGCTGGAGGCCGTGTTGCTCTGATTCGTAATGTCCGCCAAGGGTCACCTTTTCGAGGGAGATCGCAGCGAAGTCAAATGTTCGCTCGGATCAAAGCTTATCGTATGGAGCGAACCCTTGAATGAAGCTGGCTCATGGTTGACGCGCAAAGATCCTTCTGCTACTTTTCAGGCATGTCGACGTTTGCGTCTCGCCGCTGTTGTTGCTCCCAGCTTTAGCTGGTTGAGCAACCGTGGCTTGAAGACCTGTTGACTCATCCAGAACTCACAAGCGTGAGCCGTCCCTGACGCGATGTCTCGTGTGTGGGGCATCCGCTCAAATCCGCATCGTGACTCGCAACGTTTCTGGAGGCAAATCATGAAGGGTTCAATTCCGTGGCAGCGGTCATGCTTGGTTCTCATTCTTGCGGCATCAAGTCTTGGCGGCTTGATTCGTTCTATCGATGCGCAGAAAAGTTCTGCTGAAGCAGCTTCTCCAGATAGGAAGACGGAGACAGTGGAGTGGGTGTACCGGGTGCGGTATGGGCATGAACGGGAGTGGTTCCGCATCTTTCGCAAGTACCAGATCGCGATTCTCGAAAAACAAAAGCAGCTGGGTTATGTGAAGGACTACACGATCTGGTCGCCGGGGTTGCATGCGAGTGAGGATGCGCGCTGGGATTACCGCGTAATCATTGTGCGGGCAGCCGGTGAGGCGCCTCCGGGACAGTCGGAGGATGAGGTAGCGCGACAGTTGTTTCCCGACCGGGAGGGTTTTCAGCGCGACGAAGACCGGCGCTGGGAGTTGACGGCCAATCACTGGGATTTGCCGATTCATCAGGTGCAGAAGGACAGCGACTGAAGGTCTAACGATGAGGCATTCAGCGATCAGGGGATGAGGAAGAAGAGGAGAGAAAAATGAGTGTGGTTCTGGATGAGGTGTTGGCGGCGAATCGGAAGTACAGCGAAGACTTTGGAGAAAAGGGCCAGTTGGCGCTGCCTCCGGCTCGGCGGTTTGCGGTGTTGACGTGCATGGATGCGCGGCTCGATCCGGCAAAGTATGCGGGCCTGGCGGAAGGCGATGCGCATGTGATCCGCAATGCCGGGGGTAGGGCGAGCGATGATGCGATTCGTTCGCTGGTGATCAGCTACAAGCTGCTGGGGACGCAGGAGTTCTTCGTCATTCACCATACCGATTGCGGGATGCAGTTCTTCACCAGCGGTGTGATGCGAGGGCTGCTTGCCAACAGTCTTGAGACGGCGGCGCTGACAGCGGAGGGATTCAAAGACGTGGGACAGGGACCGGGTTCACGCGCAGGGGAATATATCGAGTGGCTGACGGTGGCGAATCCGGAGCAGGCGGTGGTAGACGATGTGGCGCGGATCCGGTCGCATCCGCTGGTGCCAAAGAGCATTCCAATCTACGGGTACATCTACGATGTGCGGACAGGAAAGCTGAATGAAGTGAAGGAAGCGACGAAAGCGGGCGCTGTGTCGTAGGAAGAAAAGCTCGCTCGAGACTTGGGACGAAGGTAGAATTCTCTCGCCGAGGCACGAAGGGCTGAGAGGAAACGAACATGCAGGTGTTTCGCCAGGATCTTCGCTATACGTTTCGACAATTGCGCCGGAACCCGGGATTCGCGCTGGCCGCGATTGCCACGCTGGCGCTGGGGATTGGCGCGACGACGGCGGTCTTCAGCGTGGCGTATGGGGTGCTGATCGACCCCTTTCCGTACAAGGATGTGAAGACGCTGGCGACGCCTAAGCTATGCTCTTCAGAGTGGTCGCAGTGCCACTGGAATCAGTACGATTCCGC
>CAILBQ010000714.1 GCA_903832475.1 uncultured Acidobacteriota bacterium
CAGCGCCCACGACATCCTCGACATCCTCTGCCTGGCCGGTGATCTTGGAAGCGGCCTCTTCTATCTCGTCACTCGTCAGCTCGGACTCGGCGCCGACCAGGTCACCATCACCGTCGGCGACTGGGGAACCCGCTTCATCGTCGTCGCCGGTCTGCTCAACGTCATCGCTGCCGTCGATGCGCACAATCTCGCCACCGGCCGGAAGAAATCGGACGGGGTCCAATAATGTTCAGCCCCTCTCACTTCACCGCCGTCCTGCTTTTCGCGCTCTTTGTCTCGATTGTCTTCGGCATCACCATGCGCAGCGTCCCCAAACAGATGTTTCGCTACGGAGCATGGTGCTTCAGCCTCTTTGTCGGCTCGGCCATCGTCCTGAGCTGGGTCATGTTCCTGCTCGCCCGCTAGCTTTGCCTCTTGCTTTTCTGGTCTGCTATTCCCGACTGGAATCTGCTTCCTGGGTTTCTCGACAAGCTGTGATATTTGCTTGCCTGGCACAGAATTTGTTTCTGCTCATGCGCCGATCTTACTTTTCGACGTCACAGCGCCCGGTCACCGCGCCGTTCCCGGCCTCACCCAAACCGCTGCATTGAAGCTGTGCGCCACTTCGTAGCCTTCCGCCTCATACAACTCCACCGCTCGACAGTTGGCCTCCGTCACGGTCAGCGTCAACTCCTCCACACCCATGCGCTGGAAGCGCTCTCCCGCCAGTTGTAGCAGCAGCCGCGCCAGCCCCCTCCGCCGGTACGCCGGATGCACACAAACCTGCGTCACATGCCCGCACTGCGCGCTCACCCGCGAACCCAGCAGCAAAGCCACCGGCTCCCGCGTCGCCAGGTCGACGATCACATGCGATGCCTGCGGCGCAAACACGCCACACCCCGGAAACCGCACAATATTCTGCAGGAAACGCTGCGAACCATGCACCGACCGGTACTGGTCGTTGATGCGGCTGTCCGGGTGATCCCGGTACGCTTCGGCAATCAACTTCCCCGCCCCGTGCAGATCCTGATCGTGCCACGGCCGCAATTCAAGCCCAGACGGTAGCGACGAGAGATCCGCCGCGATCGGCCGCCCCCCCAGATTCCGGCTCATATAAAGCCGCCGGTATACCTCAAATCCCGCTTGCCGGAAAACCTCGGAATGCGATCCGTCCTTGTGCAGCAGCAACTGCGACTCAATCCGGTCCACTCCCGGGGAATGCAGCAGCAACTCCAGCAACCGGTGCAGCAGGCTCTCTTCCACCTCGCGTCCCACGCCCGGCATGCCCATCTCGCCCGGAAAACCATCCGGCAGCGCAAACACGTCCCCGATGACCGCCTTCGCATCTTCGTAAACGCAGAAGATGTAGCCCGCCACCTTCCCGCCGTCCACAGCAACATAACCCGGCAGCGAACGCGAATCCAAATATTGCAGCAGCAGCTTCGCCGAAGCCAGGTAGTCCCAGTTCAACCGCTCGCGCCAGATCAAGCTCTCCGCTTCCAGCACCGGTCGCAGCATCGGTGCGGCGAAGTGTCGCAAGTCCAGGATTTCAAGCGAAAGACTGGATGCCATGGGATGCCTCGGGTTCTCGTGCCTTTGCTGGTGAAGAAAGCCTTTTCCGCGATTTCGACCCGGTACCGCAGAGCTTGAAAGCTTCAGAAACCGCCTAAACCCGGCGGCTGGGGATTGTGAAAAAGAATACAGCAGTTTTGCCAACCCTGCAGAGGACACATCCTGCAATTTTCGTTGCCCCGTCCAACCGTCCCACGATGAAACAACATAAGCACGCCCCGAAACCGCATTTCTCCGTGCCCTTATTCCAGGACTTCACTCTGTGCCCCATCCGGCAGTTCACACTGTGCCCTATCCAAGCCGCAGCTTCATCGCGGCATGTGTGGGACAACCCCCGACGCCTCAATCACAAATGGAAATACAAGCGGCGCCTGTCCTCAACGGGTTCAACGTCGACAGCGGATCAGCTCAGCGTGCTCCCACCAGGTAGACCACCAGCTCCTGCTCCGGCCAGTTGAACAGCGGCTCGTAATGTCTGCCTTCCAGGTACTCGCTCAGGGCCGCCGGCGACCGTAAATCTACGCCGCCCTTGTCCGCCACGCGCACCACCAGGATGTGCTCCTCGGCCGGGACCCCCGCCTCGTCATAATTCACAACCTCATGGTTTCGATAAAAGGCCAGGCCATATTCCATGTCGCGACGCACCCGAAACACCGCCACCGTCTCGTTCCCCGGCACAATCGTGCTCAGCCGCTCCGCCAGCGGACGCGCCGAATAGGTGCGGTCCAGCAGCTCGATCGTCCGCTTCGACGCCGCCACCCTCCCCACCCCGAAAAACGGCCCAATCCCATACAAGAACAGCAACAGCACCACCATGACGCTGCAGGTAGCCAGCCGCAATCGCTGAATCCCCCAACGCTGCACCACAAGCAGAATTAGCGCTGCCGCCGACAACGCCGACACCCCCGCCACCGTCAGTGCCCGTCCCGGAGGCGCGGCCTTCGCCCCATGCCCTACAAACCACGGCAACAACAGTACCGCCGCCGTCACCAGCCCTACTACAAACACATGCCCCACCAGCACCCAGCGCTGCAATCCCACTCCGCGCCGCCGGAATAGGTAATCCCCCGTCAAAATCGTGATCGGCGGAATCGAAGGCAGGATGTACCCCGGCAGCTTCGATTGCGAAATGGAAAAAAACAGGATCGGAATCAGCGCCCAGAGCACTAAAAACTCCGGAAACGCGTCCCCCGGCTGGCTCTCCGCCAACCGTCCCAGCCATCCCTTCTTGGCCCACGCATGCCGGATGCGCCACTCCGCCACCGACATCCGCACGCCTTCCACCATCGCCCGGATCGCAATCACCGTCCACGGCATCGTCCCCAGCAGCACCACCACCCCGTAGTACCAGAACGGCTGCGAATGCTGGTACCGGTTGGTCGCAAACCGTTCCAGGTTGTGCTCCAGGAAAAACTCCTGAAAAAACGTCGGATTCTGATGCTGCACCGCAATGAACCACGGCAGCACAATCGCAAAATAAAGCGCAATCCCCGGCCACCAAAGCGACCGCCAGAAGATCCACCACTCCCTTCGCAGCGCCGCAAAACACCCCACAATCACCAGCAATATAGATGATGATTATAAATAATAAATAAAATAAATATGAAACAAACTGAAATGCAAACATTAGTTGATTCAATTGCTCAGGAAAGGAAAAGACACTTGAACAACATTGAATCAATAAGCATAAAGGACATTAAGGAGATGGTAGCTTTATCTACTAATTATTTTAGAAAAAAATAAACTATGTTCCTAGGTTGAGGGGAAAAGAGGAACTTATGAGGGAAGTAAAGTATAAAAAGTCATGGACTGGTTCAGGAAATTAAAATGATTACTTTCAAAGGCCAGTGTTCATTAAACCCAAGATCCTTGATGAGTGGTCAATGAAGCGTATTTAAATGCCTGAAAGAGCTTATAAG
>CAILBQ010000715.1 GCA_903832475.1 uncultured Acidobacteriota bacterium
AGAGAACAGAGAACAGAGAACAGAGAACAGAGAACAGAGAGCGGGGAACAGGGTGGGAGGCGGTGTGGCTGGGGGTTGGCGATGCGGATGGTGAATGAGTTTGAGGCGCAGGTGTTGAGCGACCTTTGTGTGTTGAAGACGCAGATGAATGGGTTGGTGGGGGATGGGAATTCGGGGAGGATCGGGGAGCTGGAGCATCGGATCGATCGGCATGAACTGAATTTGCAGCGGGCGAAGGGGTTCATGGCTGCGGTGGGGGTTTTGTTTGCGGTGATCGAGGTGGCGGTGGACGCGTTTCGGAGGCATTGAGGGTTGTGGTTGATCCCACATCTCCCGGCAAACTGCGCGGGGAGATATGGGGCACCCAGGTTGGGTTTCAGTTGCTTCGATGGAGCGGTGGAAGAGAAATTCTATAATCGGCGGATGAGCGAGAGGGTGCTGGTCGGGGTGGTGATGGGCAGCAAGAGTGACTACGAGGTCATGGCTGCCGCGGTGGAGATGCTGCGCGAGTTTGGCGTGGCGCACGAGGTGCGGGTGGTGAGCGCACACCGGACGCCGGATCTGCTGTTTGAGTATGCGGAGGCTGCTGAAGAGCGAGGCCTGAAGGCAATCATCGCGGGCGCGGGCGGGGCGGCGCATCTGCCAGGGATGCTGGCGGCGAAGACGCTGGTTCCGGTGCTGGGCGTGCCGGTGCCGGCCACGGCGCTGAACGGGATGGATGCGTTGATGTCGATCGTGCAGATGCCGAAGGGCGTGCCAGTGGCGACGTTTGCGATCGGCAAGCCGGGGGCGGCGAATGCCGGGTTGTTTGCGGCGGAGATGCTGGCTTGTTCCGATGAGGCGCTGCGAAGCAAGCTGGCGGCGTGGCGGACGGCGCGGCGGGATGAAGTGCTGGCGCAGGAGATTGGGTCGTGAGCGCGGCGGCGTTTGAGGCGGGTGGACAGGAGCCGGCGGGACGGGATGCTCTGGTTTCCGCGGGACAGGGTTCGCTAGGGGTGGTGGAGCCGGGAGGGCTGCTGGCCATCCTGGGGGGCGGGCAACTGGGGCGGATGACGGCGATGGCGGCGCGCACCATGGGCTACCGGGTGCGGGCGATGGATCCCGAGGCCGCTTGTCCGGCGAGCTTTGTGGTGGACGAAGTGATCGTCGGGAAGTGGGACGACATCGAGGCGGCGAAGCGGCTGGCGACGGGCGCGGACGCGGTCACGATTGAGATCGAGCAGATTGGCGTGGAGGCGCTGAAGGCGGTGGCGGAAATTGCTCCGCTGCGGCCGGGTGTCGAGCCGATTCGGATTATTCAGGACAAGATTCTGCAAAAGGAATGGCTGGCTGCGAATGGGATTCCTGTCGGCCAATTTCAGGTGGCGCGGGACGAGCAGGAGCTGGGCGTGGCGGTTGAGGCGCTTGGTGAACGGGTGTTCGTGAAGACGGCGCGGGGCGGGTATGACGGACGCGGGCAGGTGCGGATCGGGTTCTCCGGGCCTTCGAGTGAAGGGGAGATCTCGGCTGCCTGGGAGAGCCTGGGGAAGCGGCCGGTGGTGGCGGAGCAGGCGCTGGAGCTGGATTTTGAAATCAGCGTGATGGCGGCGCGGTCGCCGAGTGGGGAAGTGCGGTGCTATCCGGCGGCGCGGAATCATCATGAGCAGCAAATCCTGGCGTGGAGCGTGCTGCCGGCGGGCATCTCGGCGGAGATGGAGATGCAGGCGCAGGCACTGGCCAAGCAGATCATCTCCGGACTTAGTCTTGAAGGGCTGGTTTGCGTTGAGATGTTTGTGACGAAAGGCGGGGAGCTGTTGGTGAATGAACTTGCTCCGCGGCCGCACAACAGCTATCACCAGAGCGAGCGGGCGTGCGCCACGAGCCAGTTCGAGCAGCTGGTGCGGACGAGCTGCAATTTGCCGCTGGGGGAGACGGAGATATTGACGCCGGCGGCGATTGTGAACCTGCTGGGAGATTTGTGGATGGCGGGGAAGCCGGACTTTGCGGCGGCGCTGGCGGTGCCGGGAGTGCGGCTGCACTTGTATGAGAAGCGCGAGGCGCGGCCGGGGCGGAAGATGGGGCATCTTTCGGCGACGGGTGCGACGGCGGAAGAGGCGCTGAGCCGGGTGCTGGAGGCGAAGGCGAGGCTGTAGAGCAGGATCGGAGCGGGGCAACCAATTGGCGGCTGCAGAAACCGTTAGGTCGTCAGGCGATTCTTGGAGATGGGAGTAAGCTGCCACAGAGACAGGCGGGATACGTCTTCGGATTTTCCGGTGAAGTTGACGGCGATTTCCGGGGCGGTGGGGCCGGGATAATCGAAGCGCTTGGTGATGGCGGACTGGTTGTTCACGATGAGCTCAATGACCGAGCCGTCGATGTAGAAATGCATTTCGATTGGTTCATTCGCGCTTAAAGTGATGGGCAGGCGTTGGGTATCGACGATGAGCTCTTTGGGGTTGGCGTGGCTGTAGCGGATGGAAAGGAAGCTGGGCTGGGTGGTGGTGGCTTCCTTGTCGCCGGGATTGCTGGGGCTGAGCAGATCGACGGTGAAGGGCTCGCCACCGGGCTTGATGGTGCAGAGGAGTTCGCCGCACGCACCTTTGAGGGTTGTGTTGGAGATCATTTCCTTAGCACCGGCTTTGATCGGAGATAGCGTCAGCTTTTGTTCATGCTGGCGAAGTTTTTCGACGGCCGTGTCGACGGCAATGCGCAGGCGGTTGTCAGGGCCGAGGGTGAGGACGCGGGGCAGGGACATGAGCCCGGCCCAGCCGGAAGCGCTGTATTCGGCGACGGGGCGGGTTTCGGGGATCCATCCCCATAGGATGCGATTGCCGGCTTTGTCGAGCTGCGTCTTGGGCGCGTAGAAGGAGCCGTGGTCGAGAATGCCGCTCTGCTCAGGATGAAAGACGAGCGCCTGTTTGTCGAAGGTGCCGGTGTGCCAGAGGACCTTGCCCTGGGTCGAGTAGAAAAGGACGTGCTTGTCGCCGAGCGGGAAGAAGTCGGGGCATTCCCACATGTCGCCGGAGTCAACCGGATTGTTCACGCCGCTGGCCGCGGTGCTGGTCGCGGTGTCGTGGCTGTAGAGGAAGTGGAGGTAGTCCCAGTTTTCGAGGTCGGCGGATTTGTAGAGCAGGATCGCGCCCCCTTTGCCCTTGATGCCGGAGCCGACGGCCAGGTACCAGGTGTCTCCCTCCTTCCAGGGGGCAGGATCGCGAAAGCCGGTGATTTCGAGACCGGCAGGCGGTCTGGCAATCACGGGCGCGGCCCGTTTGGTCCATGTGCGGAGTTCGGGGTCGGTCGAGGTGGCGTAAAGCTGGGTTTCGCGGAAGTCGTTGTGGCCGTCGCGGAGGGTTGCTTCGGTGGCCGCCTTGTCGGGCGGGACGGTCTGGACGCCGGTGTAAATGAAGGTGGGCACGCCGTTGTGGACGACACAGGTACCGGAGAAGCAGCCCTCGGAGTCCGGGCCTCCGGGAGTAGGAGCGAGGGCCACGGGAAGATGCTTCCAGTGGACCATATCGGGGCTGACGGAGTGGTACCAGTGCATGTCTCCCCAGACCGCGGCGTGCGGGTTGTATTGGAAGAACATGTGGTATCGGCCCTTCCAGTAGATGGGCCCGTTGGGATCGTTCATCCAGTTCGAAGCAGGGAGCAGGTGAAACTGGGGCCGGCGTGGGTCGGTGGCGAGGTCGGGTTTGGCACCGGGGGTGTTTTCGGGCGCGGCCGGTAGAGAGGCGAAGGCACGGCCGAGAGGGCAGCTCACGAGCGCGCCGGCGGCCACGGTTTTACCGGCTTCAATCATGAAGCGGCGCCGGTCGAGGGCGGGGCCGACGGGGGAAAGCCTGGACTTTTTCCTATTCATACGGGTGCGACTCCTTGCAGCGCGGCAACCGGCAATTGGCCGGGATTCTTCTATCTAGAGGAAGATGATACGCGCCGCGCTTGATGCGAAAGTGTGTCATGCAGGCGGGTTGTGCCGAAATGCACTTCGAGAAGGAGATGACTGTGGGATAGTCTGGTCACGGATATCTTCAGGAGGACCGCGTGCCGTTCGAGCCCCCCGCCAAGTTCCATTTTCATAACATTTCATTCGATATAGAGATAGTTAAAGGGGCGAAGCGGACCTTGTCCCGGCAGGGTTTTCCAAATCGGAGAGAGACTCCTGAAGGGACAGACAAGCCAGGTCGTAGTGGACTCGGCAGATTTTTGACTGGCGCATTGCTGGTGGCGTTCATGGCCTGGCCACATGTATCACGCGCGGCAGGCGTTGGGCCGGCACCGCAGGTGATGCACGTCGCGTTGAACGCGGCGTCGTCGCCGCAGATCGCAACAATGCCCGAAGAGGGTATACGACAACAAATTGATGCAGAGAAGGCCGATACAGCGGATCTCCCGGATGCTCCGGGCGCGGTGAAGAGCGAGAGCGAGTCGAACGCCGCAGCAGGAGCCCAGGGCAACGACAGCCTGAAATGGGCGGACGCTCTGCCGGGGGAAGATGCCACCTTCAGCTCAACTCTGGACAAGATGGCGTTGGACCGGATGGCGCTGAATGACATGGCCCCGGAGGGCGCCGGCGAGCATCGGCAACCCGCGCCCGTCGGCGCTTACGTGCCGCTCGATAAGTGTCCTTACGACACGACGCATGCGCGGGAGTGCCGCATGCATGTCAGAGATTTGGTGATCGAGGCATCGGCGTTTCTTGCCTTTCAGAACGCGGGCAATCTATACACCAGCTACTGGTACCGCTACGAGACGACGACAGGCAAGTGGTGGGACCGGTATGTGAATTCGGTGGAAGGGTGGACGTGGAATTCCTGGCATGACGGGAATCCCTTCCTCGACGACTACATCGGTCACGGAATCATGGGGTCGATCACGACCAACCTCTGGGTGCAGAACGATCCCAAGGGCATGACGCTGGAGCAGTCGAACACCTGGCCGTACTGGCGCAGCCGGTTGCGCGCGCTGGCTTTCAGCACGTTTTACAGCTTTGAATGGAAGATGGGGCCGATCGGCGAGGCCAGCATCGGCCACAACGGCGATCACTATTTCTCTGACGCGGGTCACAGAACGAACGACACCGGCGATGTGGAGCTGGTGACCACACCGCTGGGCGGACTGGGCTGGTCGCTGGCCGAGGACTTTCTCGACAAGCACGTGGTCAAGAAGCTGGAAACGAATCACAGCAACTGGGCGCTGCTGACGCTGTACCAATTTCTGACGCCGAGCAAGGGATTCGATAATATTTTGCGCTTCCGTCCACCGTGGTACCGCGATTCGCGGGTGGTGAAAGCGACGGGGCTCTATACAGATCAAGCCGGGGGAGTTTCGGCGACTACGGCAGAGGCGATGAAGCGGGCGAAGATCGATCCCCGGGCCGAGGCGTATTTGCGCGACAGCGGGCTGATCGAGCGGCCTGTCGTCGAGCACACGACCTGGGAGGGCCCGGGCGGCAAGCATGAGTTCGGCGCCGTGTGGGGACTCTCGCTGATGTCGGGGCACCTGTGGGGCTATGCGCCGGATGTGAAATACATGCCCATCACGCTGCGCTACTCCTACGAACTGTATCGCCACAAGGAATCGTGGAGCTTCCGCTACGCGCCGGAGTTGACCGCGCTGGCTATGATCGACTGGCCCTATCCTCACCCCAAGGAACCTATCCCGCAGGTGTTCTACAACCAGCGCGAGCGCGTGTATGGCAGCGGACTCAGTCCCGTCGGGATTGAGCTGGACGCGCGGCCGTTGTCACGCTTCCAGCCTTACTTCAAAGGCAACGGCGGATTCATCTACTTTGGCGACAAGGTGCTGAGTCCGCAGGGTTCGCAGTTCATGTACACGGTGGGGCCGGATATCGGATTCAACATCTACCGGCACAAGCGGCAGGCGATGAGTTTTGGCTGGCGCTATACGCATCTTTCGAATGCCAACATCAGTCTCCACAATCCAGGCACAGACGCGAACGTGTTCTATGTGGGGATTTCGCGCTTCCGCAACAAGGGCGACTAGCGGCTTACCCGGCGAGCATAGCGGCAAGCAGAGCGGTGCGCGGAGCCAGGTGCTCAATCAGGACCGACTCGTGGGTGGCGTGGGCGCCATCGCCGACCGCCCCCATGCCGTCGAGCGTGGCAACGCCCAGAGCAGAAGTGAAGTTGCCGTCCGAAGCGCCGCCCGTCGATGCTTCTGTGAGCGCCCAGTCGAGGTCGGCGGCGAATCGCTGCGCCTTGCGAAAGAGCTCGACCGTGCCCCGGGTGCGTTCCATGGGCGGGCGGTTGATGCCGCCGTCGAGGGTGAGCGTGCAGCCGGAGCGCGGCGTCGGTTTCAGACCGGCGAATCGCTTCTCCATGCGCGGGCCGTCGGCGCGCCGGGCCACGCGGAGATCGATTTCCGCCCAGGCCTCAGCGGGAACCACGTTCGACTTGGTGCCGCCGCCGATCACGCCAGCATTCACGGTGATGCCGCGGGCGAGGTCGGTCCAGGCGCTGACTTTTTCGATCTGACGGCCTAGTTCCAGGATGGCTGAGCGACCCTTGGTGAAGTCAACGCCTGCGTGTGCCGCCAGGCCCTGCACCGTCAGCCGCCAGTTGCCTGTGCCCTTGCGGCTGGTCTTGTAGGCCAGGCCCTGGGCGGGCTCGAGGACGTAGACGGCGGAGCATTCCTGGGCGAGTTTTTCGGTGATGGGGCGGGAGATGGGGCTGCCCACCTCTTCTTCGCTGTTGAGCAGCAGAATGATTTCCCGGTCGAGCTGGCTGGCTTCCATCAGCATTTCGATGGCGGTGAAGGCCATGGCCACGCCGACCTTCATGTCCAGCGTGCCCGGACCCCAAAGCCGCGATTGACCCGTGGCATCGGGGCGGATGCGGCAGGGCATGGATTTCAGCGTGCCGACGGGCCAGACCGTGTCCATATGGCCGAGCAGCAGGATGCGCGATGCCGGATCGCGCCTGCGCGGGCCGAAGCGCAGCTCCAGCACGTCGCCCCAGACACGCTGGCGATGGCGTTTTACGCGGCCGCCCAAGGCCATGGCGTGGTCGGCGGCGAGATCCATGCAGGCATCGACGGCGGCTTTGTCGTCGGATGGCGACTCTGCCTGAACCAGCCGGGTGGCCAGCCCCAGCAGGCCAGCTTGCTTGCGGCGAGCGCCGGAAAGCAGGGCGCGCATGGGTATTTCCGTTTCAGAATCGGACAGCCGAGGAAGCGTCATTTCGTACCTGCTTCAAGATTTGGAAGAATCACCGAAAGCTCCAAATGCCACGAAAAGACGCCGCAGATGTCGCATTTCCTGGGCATTTCGGCGCAGGGTGTGGCTTTTTAGACACATCTAAATCGGTGCGCCTTTCGTCTAGTCTACTGTTTGCGGTAGATTGTGCCGCAGAGAACAGGCGCATCTTTGGCTAGTTTTTCTCAGAATCCGACGCACCAGGAACAAACCATCGAGTCGCCGCTCGAGTTTTCCGGCGTTGGATTGCATTCCGGAGCGCCGGTTACCATGCGGCTTTTGCCTGCTCCGGCCGGGTCTGGGATCGTCTTTCGCCGCACCGATCTGGACAACTTCGAAATTCCCGCGACGGGCCGGAATGTAGCCAAGGTGAGCTACGCCACCAGCCTGATGCGCCAGGGCGTTCTGATTTCGACGACCGAACACCTGCTCTCGGCGCTGATCGGCATGGGCGTGGACAACGTCATCGTCGAGCTGGACAACCTGGAACTGCCCATCCTGGACGGAAGTGCGAGACCCTACGTGGAAGCGTTTCTTTCTGCTGGAATCAAAGTGCAGCGGCGACGGCGCGAGTACATTCGCGTCCTGCGGCCGGTCGAAGTGCACGACGGTGAAAAATTCATCGGGGTATATCCGGGCGACGGGTACAGCATTTCTTACGAAATTGACTTCCCTGAACCGATCGGGCATGACAGCTTTTCGGTCGACCTGGAGACGGAAACCTACGGCGCAGAGATTGCCGCGGCCCGCACTTTCGGCTACAAGACAGACGAGGAACGGCTGCGCAACATGGGGCTGATCCGCGGCGCCGGACCGGAAAACGCCATCATCCTCACCAAGCGCGGTCCGGAAAACGGGCCGCTGCGATTCTCCGACGAGTATGTGCGGCACAAGGTGCTGGACCTGATTGGCGACCTGGCCTTGGCCGGCAAGCGCATCCAGGGTCGGGTGGTTGCGGTGCGCGCAGGCCATGCCATGCATACGGCGCTGGTCTCACGGCTGATCAAGGACCGCTCCGCGTGGGAACTGGCCTATGCTCCGTCGCCGGCCAAGCCGGTCACGGAAAGCGGCGGCGTGGTGGGCACGGCGGCCTTTGTCGGCGCGTAGCAGAAGCCCTCGCCCCGTTATATCTCCAAAATTTCAGCTGTAGACGTCGGGCGTGTTGCGTGCCGATTCAGCGCCGTCGTCTGACGCAATCGAGACATCGTCGGCCTCGATGTTCTCTTCCTGCAGGACCTTGCCGGCCAGGCTGCTGAGGGTTTCGTTGGCGCGCGGGGCGAAGCGAAGATTCAGGTTCGAAACCGAGCCCTGCGGGATATAAAAATTCGCGCTGGGTATCGCGATCCAGTAAGGATCGGAAGGAAACGGTCGAATCTCTGGCACCTTCAGCTTGGCTGCCTCGTATTCCTGCCGCTCAAAGCGGTACACATCCTGCAGCAGGATGCCGGTGAGCTTGCCGTCGGCGTCGATAAAGTAATCCGCGACGCGGCCCTTGTAGAGGTTGGAGTCATTCTGCAGGATGTCGGCGGCGATGAAGTAATCGGCACGCCGGGCCAGGTTGAAGGTGGTGAGCAGCATGTGCCATTCGGAAATATTGGGCAGGATGAACTTCCGCGCCAGCCAGGTGTAGGCGCGCAGCAACGCAGGACTCCGCTTGTCGGAGGTCTGCCAGTCGCCGTACTTGCTGGCAAGCAGCCCGAATAGCACGCCTTCAAACGCGATAGACGCGTAATACCACGTGAGGAAGCGCGCCTGTCGTCTCAGGACATGATTCAGCGCGGTCCAGTTGGCGTTGGTGGCGGCGACGTTTTCTGCCGACGCGCCGCCGGCCAGCTGGCGCGAGACATCGCCCGAGGTCAGGATGGCGGTGACGCGGCGATAGTCCAGTCGCCGCTGGGCAAATGTTCCTTCCGCCACCTGGAAGGGGTAATGGCGCATGATCGGCGCGTACCAGACGCCGGCGAACGCCAGGGCAAACGGGATCAACGCCACTGAGACGGCGAAGGTGGCCTCCTGGGTGCGAGTGCGCTGAAAGAGCTTGAGGCGAACGAAGAGGGAGCTGGCAAAGCGGAAGATGACGCCGGGGATGAGGATGTAAAAGACGAGAAAGTAGGTGGTGAAGAGAGCGATCAAGCGGGAGACTCCGGCCGCTTACTGGGTCACTTCGACGGCGACTTCCAGCGGCTTTCCGCTTCGCGCGATGCGCAGTTGGCGGCCATCGGGCACGCGCAGCAGAAAAACGCCTCCGCGAGCCAGGGTGCTTTCAATTTCCGCCTTCCGCGCGCGAATGATTTGGCGCAGATAATTCTCAGGCGTGCTCTCGCGCAGCGATTCAGAGAGGCTTTTCAAATCGGCGACCATGCGTTCCTCAGCCTGTTGGATTCATCGGACAGATAGTTCGATCCATCAGGCTTCTTCATTATGCGAGAACGCGGCAATTAAATCCACAAACGAATGTGTTAGGAGAACCTACACAAACACGATGCACATGGGCGTGGCAGCGGGATAGTTCTTGCCTTCGCGGGATAACTCGCCGGTTTTCGGGTTGCGGGCAAAGACGCTGAGGTTGCCGGATTTCTGGTTGGCGACAAGCATCCAGCGCTCCGTTGGGTCGAGCACAAAGTTGCGCGGTGTCGTGCCGCCGGAGGGGATGCGCGGGTCGCCGGCAAAAGGCTTCAGCATGCCGGAAGCGGGCTCGATATGGAAGCTCATGATGAAGTCTTCGCCGCGATTGGCGAAGTAAGCGAAGCGTCCGTCGCGCGTCAGCACGGCATCGCAGCCGGTGTTGGTGACGCCGGCGGGGGCCGGTGAATTCGGAAGCAGAGAAACCCTTTGCAGTGGGTGCAGGCTGCCGTCGGACGCGTTCCAGGTGAGCACCTGCACCGTGGAGTTGAGCTCGTTGACGCAGTAGGCCACCTGGCGTGCGGGATGGAAATGCAGCGTGCGCGGGCCGTCGCCGGGCTGCGCTTCGTAGCTCCCGGCGGGGGTGAGCACGCCTGTCGACGCGTCCAACTTGTAGATGTGAATTTTGTCGGCGCCGAGGTCGTTGATGTACACGAAGCGGTTGTCGGGCGAGAGAGATGCAAAGTGAGCGTGGGCGGCTTCCTGGCGATCGGCGATCGGTCCGTGATCGGGATAGCCCTTGTAATGCTCGCTCCATGACGGCGCGGTGAGCTTGCCATTGTTGGCCACAAACGCCGCTGAACTGCCCCCGGTGTAGTTCGCGCAGATGACCACATGGCCGGTGTGGTCGGTAGTCAGGTGGCAGGTGCCCCTGCCGGTCGAGGACACGGCGGAAATGGGCCTGAGCTTTCCGTTGCTGACGGCATAACTGGCGACCGCGCCGGTGGGCTTGCCTTCAAACTCTTCCAGCTCGCAGGCCACATAGAGATAGTGCCGGTCGGGCGAGAGCTGGATCCAGGTGGATTGCGAAACCTTGGCCGCAATGCCCTCGGGAGCAATCTTGCCGGTGGCCGGGTCCCAGGCGAAAGAGAGGATGCCGTCGTTGGTGTCGCTGCCCACCAGGATGCGCCGCGAATCGGGATTTGCGGGCTGAGCCGCGGCGGCAATCGAGAACGCAGCAAGGCCCGCGACAAAACCGCGGCGAGTGAGGGGAGTCTGCAAGCTTGCGAGGGGTTGGGGGGAATTCTGGTTTCGCATGTCGAAGCGATTGTCGCCGATTGGGGCGGGCGAGCGCCAGAGATTGTGGCCGGCCGACCGGGATCCGCAGGAGAAGACCAACCGCATCCCAGGCAAGCAAGTACGGCCTGAGTGGTTGCGGAGTTACAGGAGTTACAAGCTCCAGAAGCTATCTCGTGCTATGCTTGGCGCAAACTCAGTGAGAGCAGGCGTATTGATATGAAGTTCCCGGGGACGGCGCGTGTTGCTTCTTGGGTGTTGATTCTCTGCGCTTGTTTGTCTGCCAGCCGTGGCGCGATGGCGCAGCAGCCTGCGGCCGCGACGGAGTCCGCCTGCTCGTTGACTCCTCCGACCTTCGTCAGCGGCGCGCCCAACATCTTCACCGACCAGCAGGAACAGTACCTGGGTGAAGCCTTCGCCGAGCAAATGGAAGCCGATCTGCGCCTGGCGCCGGTCGGCGCGGACGATCAGCTCACCCGCATCGGGCAACGGCTGCTGGCGACGCTCCCGCCATCGGGGATTCAGTATCGCTTTCGCGTCTATGATTCGGGCGAGCTGAATGCCTTTTCGCTGGGCGGCGGACGTGTCTATATCAGCCGCAAGATGCTGGCTGCCGTCAAGAATGAAGATGAGCTGGCGGGCATTGTGGCGCACGAGATCGGGCACATCGCCACGCACCAGTTTGCGACGGAGTTTACGCGCACCTTCCGCATCCGCCTGGGCGTGACCCAGGTAACCGATCGCGCCGACATTTTCGCGCGCGTTCACCAGATGCTGAGCACGCCCTGGAAGCCGGCCGAGGGCGAGGCCAAAGAAGACAAAGACCAGCTTCTCGCCGATCACGCCGCGCTCTACGCCATGGTGCGGGCCGGCTACGCCCCGGAAAGCTTTGTCACCTTCCTCGACAAGCTGACCGTGAACAAGGGGAAGACCGGCAACGCACTAACCGACTTCTTCGGAGCCACTCACGAAGCCAGCCAGCGCTACCGGTCCGGACTGAAACTGATCGCGGCGCTGCCACCCGCCTGCAAAGGCCAGCCTCCCGTAGCTACCGAGAAGTTTCTGGCATGGCAGCACAGCATGGTGGAAGAGCGGCTGCAGACCGGCGCCGGCGACGCCGAGGGCGACACCAAAGTTCAACTCGCCGATCCTCTGCGGCCGGAATTGTGGAACATCCGCTTCAGCCTGGATGGGCGCTACGTGCTGGCGCAGGACCAGGGTGGCATCAATATCGTGGACCGGGCCGGCTTGCGCGTCCTGTTCCACATCGACGCTCCCGATGTCGGCGCGGCCCAGTTCACACCCGACTCGGCCAATGTAGTGTTCGACGACGACAGCCTGCGCGTCGAGCGGTGGAACATCGCGAGCGGCAAGCGAACCAGTCTGAAGGAAATCGTGGTCTTCGAAGGCTGCGATCAGAGGCTGCTCTCGCCGGATGGCACAACCTTGGTCTGTTTCCACGTCAACGACCCGAGCGGCTATCCCAAGATGGGTGTGCGCATGATCGACGTGGACACCGGCAAGCCCTACTTCGAGAAGGCAAACTTCTACGAGCCAACCGGCTACGCCATCACGCAGCTGATCATCAATCTTGAACTCAAGGCAATCTCCGGCATGAACCTGGTCAACGTCGCCGTGTCGCAGGAGGGCCGATACATGATGGCGGCGGTGGGCAACCGGGAAATGGCGTTCGACTTTGAGCATCGCCAGCCTGTAACCCTGGCGGGCAAGCTGCGTGACATCGGTCAGGTGCGAATGGCGTTCCTTGACGACGATCAGCTCTATGTCCGGGGTGAGCTGGGCAGCGATGGGTATTACAAGGCTCGCATCTACAGCTTCCCGGACGGCAGGCTGGTGCGAGAGTCGAAGATCGGAGATCAGCAGATCGGCCCCATTTCGAAGGGAGGCATGATACGAGCATGGCCGATCAAGTCCTATGCAGTTGGAATCTTCGACCCAGTGAGCGCCAAAATGTCGACCGCTTCGAGGACGGATGCCATCAACGTCTGGGAAAATTTTGTCGCCGTAGAAGGGCCGGCGGGTGGCTTGCAACTGGGCGGCATAGGACTCACTGGATCCAAACTGGTCGCGCTGCCCTTAGGTAAGTTGCCCCGTCCGACCGCTGCCGCATTTTCGCCGGACGGTAAATATCTGGCAGTGTCGTTGAAGGCCCGGGGTGAACTCTGGAATCTGTCGACAGGGAAGCGGATCTCCCTCATGCGACCCTTCCGCAGTGTCTGGATCGACGACCAGGACAACCTGATTGCGCAGTATCTCAAGTTTCAGGAAAAAGACCCCGCGCAGATGCGCATGACACTCGATCCGCTGGCCGCCAAAGAATTTGGTAAGTTTGCCGAGGACGAGTGGCAGTATCGCGATCTACAGCTCCACTTCAAGCCCAACGGCAAGGATAAATCGATGCATCACAATGCCGTGCTGGAGACCAAGAAGATGGAGACCGGGGCGGTGGCCTGGTCCAAAAACTATCCAAAGGAAATGCCGGCGTGCTGGAACGCCGAAGATGATCGCCTGGTGCTGGCGTGGGATTTAAGCAACGACACGGCGAAAGCGGAGATCAAGGGCTCAACCACCTTGCAGAAAGAGGTCGATGCGCTGAAGGACAAGAAGCGCGGGTTGCTGCTGGAGACGGTAGTTCCCGAAACCGGCGCGCCCCTCGAACAGGTGGTCATTCCCGAGGCGGATCTATCCTACGGATGGGCGGACGCAAGGCGGGCCATGGTCTCCGGAGAGTATGTGCTGGTTCGCGGAGAGCACGGCAACACCGTGATCTATCGCATGGACACCGGGATCAAGATCGGCGAGTTTTTCGGCGATCCGGTGGCCACCGATGCGTCGATCGCCATGATCGCCGCAATCAACCGGGAAGATGAAATTGTCTTGCTGGATGAGAGCACAGGAAAAGAATCGAAGCGATTCACCCTGGGCTCGCCGGTGCGCCTGGCGCGCATCATCGCCGGCAAGCAGAACGAATTGCTGGTGCTGACCGCAGACCAGGTGGTCCATCGGCTGCCACTGCCCGCCAGGTCGAACGCAACCGTTCGGGCCGCGAAGTAAGTCAAGGCTCAGGTCCTGAAGATGGTCGGCCGTCAGCCCGCATCCCGGTTCGCGATCTGAAAGGGCAGAAAGAGCGTGAATACGGTGCCGTGACGCTCTTCTCGTTGGCCGCTGCGCACGCGCAAGTGCCCGTGATGGCGCTCCACGATTTCCTGGCTGACCCACAGGCCCAGTCCCGTTCCGCCGAATCCTTTGGTGGTAAAGAACGGTTCAAAAACGCGGTGGATCGTCGCGGCGTCCATCCCCGTCCCGGTGTCGGCCACGGTCAGCATCAGCCCCTTTGCGCCTGTCTGCCAGTGAGTGGCTTCACGGCTGCGCAAGAGCAGCATTCCTCCCGCGGGATGCATGGCATCGATGGCGTTGCCGATCAGGTTGAGCAGCACTTGCCGAATCTCCCCTTCAAAGCAGACCAGCGGCGACGATTGCCGATGGCGGCGCACGATCTCGATGTTGGAGTTGACGATGCGGCCCTGGTAAATGCCCAGGACGCTGTCGACCAGCTCGACGCCCGTCACCGCGCGCGGGCTTGACGACTGCTTATAAAAACGCAGCGTCTGGTTGGTAATGGCCGAAACGCGCCGCAGCTCTCGTTCCGATGTCTTGATGAAATGCTGGATGTCTTTCAGTTCGGTGCTGTGTTCGGCAAGATACAGCAGGTTAAAAACAGCTTCCAGAGGATTGTTGATCTCGTGCGCGATGGAAGCCGCGAGCCGACCGACAGCCGCCAGTTTCTCGCTGCGAATCAGCGCGTCTTCCGCGCGTTTGCGCTCGTCGATGTCTTCGGTGGTCCCGTACCACTTGAGGATGCTGCCGGCTTCATCGCGGCGCGGAAAGGCTCGCGACCGCATCCAGCGGAATTCGCCCGACGCGGTGCGGATGCGGTGTTCGACATCGTAGGGTTCGCCGGTCTTCAGCGCTTTGGTCCACGCGGCCGCCATGCGCGGCAGGTCTTCAGGATGTGGCACCTGCTGCCATCCGCTGCCGAGTGCCTCTTCGCGGGTCAGGCCTGTCAATTCGAGCCAGTAGCGGCTGAATTCGAGGATATTGCCGGCCGTATCCGCAGTCCACGGAACAGGAATGCTGAGTTCGACTGTCCAGCGCAGCTCTTCGCGGCTCTCCGCAAGCTCGGCCTCGGCACGTTTAAGCCGGGTGATGTCGTGGGCTTCGGGAACGAGAAAGATGACGTCCCCATTCTCATTGCGAATGGGGGAAATAGAAAAATTGAAGTCGATGATGTCGCCGGAGGGCCGGATCAGCGAAAGCTCGCGGCGCACCGTTTCTCCCGTGGCTGCCTTCTTGACGAGAGAACGAGCCAGATCGGGGCCGCCCGGCGTGTGGTGGAACCATGGCCCGTCCCAGAAGCGGATGCCGATGACCTCTTCGCGGGGAGTGCCGGCAAACGTCAGCGACTCGCGGTTGAAATCCAGAATTGTCCCGTCCGGAGAAAGCAGACCGATGTGCGCAATCGACGTGGCATAAATCGCGCTGAGCCGGGCCTCGCTCTCGCGCAGAGCTTCCGCCTCTTGCCGCTGCCGGGTAATGTCGCGGAAGAAGACGATAATGCCGTCTTCCGAGGGGCGCGCCTGCACCGAGATCCAGAAATTCAGTGGCTCCGCATACCAGGCTTCAAAGGCACCCGGTGTTTCGCCAGCCATGGCCGCGTGGTAATGCGATTCGAAGGGCGAGTTCTCGTAAGCGATGCCCGGGAAGGATTCCCAGATAATGCTTCCCATGACTTCGCCGCTGGGCGCCAGCAGGTCGCGAGCGTGCTGATTCATGTACGTGATGCGCCAGTTCCGATCCAGGCTGAGAATGGCGTCGGTGGTTGCACTCAGCACCTGTTCGAGCTGCCGCTGCAAGGCGTCGCGCTGGCGTTCCGTGGCTCGGCGCTCGGTGATGTCGCGGAAGACCAGAACGATGCCGGTCAGCTCGCCCTCGTCGTTGCGAATGGGCGCGCCGCTGTCGTCGATGAAGGTTTCGCGACCGTCTTTGGCGATGAGAATGGTGTGATTGGCCAGCCCGACCACCGTGCCAAGGCGTTTGACCTTGTCTGCCGGGTTTTCGACCGCTTCCCGGTTGTTCTGATTGACGATATGGAAGATCTCGGACAGCGGACGATGGAGCGCGTCCTCGATCTTCCAGCCGGTGAGAGCTTCAGCGACGGGGTTCATGCGCGTAACACGCGTTTCCGTGTCCGTCACGATGACGGCGTCGCCGATGCTCTGCAGGATGCGGACCGCCCGGGCCTCGCTCTCGCGCAGCCGCCGCTCCGCCAGCACCTGCTCCGTCGTATCGTGGCAGACGACAAAAATGCCGCCGACCTGGCCGTCCGGTAGATAGATAGGACTGTAGCTGTAGATCCAGTAGATGTTCTGAAGCCGGCCGTGACGGACGACCGGTACCACGACGTTTTCCTGATAGACCGTCTCGCCCCTCGCGAGAACGGCGTTCAGCTGCGGGCCGATAATTTCCCACGCTTCCGGCCAGCATTCTTCGGCTCTCTGACCCAGTGCGACCGGGTGCTTTTCGCCCATCAGCGGCAGGTAGGCGTCGTTGTAAAACTGGATCATCTCCGCTCCCCAGTAAAAGGTGCAGGGGAAGTGAGTCGCCAGCATCATGTTGACCGAGCAGCGCAAGGATTCCGGCCAGTTATCCAGCGCTCCGAGCGGCGTCATGCTCCAGTCCCGGGTGCGGACGAGGTCCGCCATCTCGCCGGTCCCAAAAATCCTGCCTGGTTCCGATTGCGTGCGAGAGCCATTTTGCTCGGGATCAGCCTGGTGCGGCAGGAGGGTCATCGTTTCAAAGCATCTCTGATTCCATGCTGCTTGGCAAGCCAACTCCAACTTTTACGAACCCGATTTGGCTGCATGGAAATGGACACCAGGAAACCATTTCCGGACAAAACTCTTGTTCGTTCCGCCAGGGGTCGGCAGAAAACAAAGAGGATAGATTTGGACCTGCGCATGCATATCAAACAGCCTGACGCTTTGGAAAGGCCCACCATGCTTGATTGGATAAACGAGCTTCGCCTTGTAGGCAGGCAACTGCGCAAGGCTCCGAGTTTCGCGCTCACCGTGGTGCTCACCCTGGCCCTCGGCATCACGGCCACCACGGTAATCTTCAGCCTGGTCGATGCGGTTCTTCTGCGCCCCCTGGCCCTGCCCGAGCCGGAGAGGCTCCTGGTGTTGAATACGCTCGATCGCCCCGCTGGGACGACTGGACTTTCGACGATTCCGAACGATGTGTCTTACCCAAATTTCTTCGACTGGCGAGAGCAGAACAAGAGCTTCAGCTCCATGGCCTCGTATTCGACGAGGGGTTTGGTCGTGGGCCGGGATCAGAATGGGCCTGCGCGCATGGTGCGCGGCGCGCTGGTGTCGTCCGCCTTTTTCAAGACCGTGGGAGTCGCTCCCAAGATGGGACGCGACTTCCAGCCCGCCGACGACCTGCCCGGCACGCGATCGGTCGTGCTGAGCCACGAGCTGTGGCAAAACAGTTACGCCGCCGATCCTGCCATCGTGGGCAAGCCGGTGGTGCTCAGCGACGAAAACTACACCGTGGTCGGGGTCATGCCGCGAGGATTCGCTTTCCCCGTGACCAACACGGAAATGTCTTTCTGGGTGAACATGGCGCCCGACGCCGAAGGTGACGTCCCCTCCAGCAAGCAGCGCGGTTACAACCAGCTGGAAGTGATCGGGCGTTTGCGCCCGGGAGTGACCGTGGCCCAGGCCAAGGCCGAGATGGATTCCATTCAGCGCGGGCTGGCCGTACACTACCCCGACGAAGACGCGAACGAGAATGCGGTCGGTGTTGTCCCTGTCCTGGACAGCCTGGTAGGCAGTGTGAAAGCTCCGCTGCGCATGCTCTTCGCATCCGTTTGCTGCCTGTTGCTGATCGTCTGCGCCAACCTGGCAGGATTGATGTTGACCCGCGTCAGCAATCGCCGCGGCGAGTTTGCCATCCGCGCGGCGCTGGGAGCAAGGCGCGTGCAGATCCTGCGGCAGTTGCTGCTGGAGTCTGTTTTGCTGTCCCTGGTTGGAGGTCTTCTGGGGCTGGGTGTGAGCAAGGCGTTGCTGCAGCTCGCCCCCGGGGTGCTGCCTGCCAGCCTGCCGCGCATGCACGAGGTTGGGATGAGCGGCGCCGTGGTCGGCTTTGCCATGGGAATATCGCTGCTGACCGGCCTCGTTTTCGGAGTGCTTCCCGCCTGGCGCGCTTCGCGGCAAGATCCGGCGAGGGCGTTGGGAGAGAGCGCGCGGGGCTCGCTGGCCAATCGAAATCACTACCGCCTGCAGTCCATCCTGGTGGTTTCGCAGACCACGCTGGGGCTGGTGCTATTGATCGGCGCTGGCCTGCTCATCCAGACGTTCGATCGCACTCTTAAGGCCGACCCGGGTTTTTCCCCTGCGCAGATGTTGACCTTTCGCCTCGCCTTTTCCCCCAAGCGTTTCAGCCAACAGCAGCGCACCCGCTTCGTGCAGCAACTGCTGCCCCAGCTGGAGTCCATCCAGGGAGTCCGCAAGGCAACGGCAGCCTTTCCGTTGCCCATGACGCAGGGCGATATCCGGATCACCTTCTCCATCCAGGGCCGGCCGGTCAAGACTGGCGATGAGCCCTCGGCGAGAGTGAGCCTGGTGGAAAAGAATTACTTCCAGACTCTCCAGATTCCTGTCCGAGGCGGCCGCGACTTCTCGGCTGCGGAACACCTCGAAAAGAGCCAGCCCGTGGTCATTGTGAACGAGGCTTTCGCGAAGCAGTTCTTCCCCGGCCAGAACCCCGTAGGCCAGCACCTGCGCTCTGGCCTGGGCGACGGAGAGACTCCTCCTATGCGCGAAGTGGTCGGCGTGGTAGGCAATGTCAAACGCACCAGCCTCACCGAAGACGACCAGCCGGAGTACTACATCCCATATGAACAGGCGGCCATTGCTCCTCCGGCAATCGCCGTGCGCGTAAGCGGAAACCCGGAAAGCTATGCACGACAGGTCAGCGCCCTGGTCGCGAAGATGGATGCCAACGTGCCCGTCTATCGCATGCAGAGTTACGGCGACGAAATCAAGCGGGTCACGGCTCAACAACGCTTCCAGGCAATGTTGCTCACCGGCTTTGCCGGGGTGGCGCTGCTGCTGGCGGCGGTGGGCCTGTACGCCGTCCTCAGCTACATGGTGGCGCAGCGAACGCCTGAACTGGGCCTGCGCATCGCGTTGGGCGCTCCACGCGGCAATGTGCTGCGCCTCATGCTGTATCGCGGACTGCGTCTGGCCGGGATTGGCCTGGCCCTGGGGCTGTTGCTGTCTGTTGGGTTAACGCGATTCATGACTGGTTTGCTGTTTGGCGTCAAGCCGCTGGACGGCGGAACCTTCGCCAGCACCACGCTCATACTGCTCGCGGTCTCGCTGCTCGCCAGCCTGGTCCCGGCATGGCGCGCGGCCCTGCTCGATCCCAACGACACCCTGCGCCGGCAATGATGCTCTGCAGGAGGCGGCTACACTGGAACCCGGGGGTTCTGCGCCGGTTTGGCTCATTTCAACAGCTTTGTACGCATTCCGTTTCTGGCCGTTCGCGGACTGTTCTGGCCGTTGCCGCCCATCGATGCCCTGGAGAAAGACGTGCTTTCCATGCGCGTCTGGCCCAATGACATCGATTTCAATTTTCATCTCAACAACGCCCGCTACCTGAACATGATGGACTACGGCCGCATGCACCTGCTGGCACGCGGCGGCCTGCTGAAACCCGTCATGAAAGCCCGCTGGGTGCCCGTCGTGGGCGCGGTGTGGATGACCTACCGGCGCTCGCTCTCGCTGTGGGCCAGATTCCGTCTGGAGACACAGCTCACCGGCTGGGATGAACGCTGGTTCTACATGGAGCAGACTTTCCTCAGCGACGAAGGCCTGGTCGCGGTGGGCTGGGTCAAGGGCGCGCTGCGGGACAAAAACGGCGCCGTCCCTCCGCAGCAGGTCATGGACTTGGTGCGCCCCGGAATTGTGAGTCCTCCGCTGCCCGACGCGATTCAAATCCTCAACGGGCTCACGCGCGAAAAGCTGCAGAACGCGAGCTGAAGAAGGCAATCATGATCCAGTATCTCTATCTCGGGCGCATGGGCTACGCGGAAGCGCTGGCGCTGCAGCAGGAGATGGTCGAACTCCGCCATCAGGGCAGCATCGACAACCTGCTTCTGCTGCTCGAACACCCGCCGGTGCTGACGCTGGGCCGCAATTCCAATCGCGGCAACGTGCTCGCCACCGACGAGATGCTGGCGCGCAAGGGTGTCACCATCCACGAGATCAACCGCGGCGGCGACGTCACCTACCACGGCCCGGGCCAGCTCGTGGGCTATCCCATCTTCGACCTGCGCAGCCTGACCAACGCCAGCGGCGCGCGCCTCGGCCCGGTGGATTATGTTCGCCGCATGGAGGAAGCTCTCATCCGCTTGTGTGCCGGCTACGGCGTACTGACCGGCCGCGTGGCGGGTCGCACCGGCGTGTGGACCACCGCGGCGAATGCTCCCGAAAATCGAGCCTCTGAAAAGAAGATCGGCGCCATTGGCGTGCACGTCTCCCGCGGCATCACCTCGCATGGCTTCGCGCTCAACGTGACCACCGATCTGCGCGATTTTCAGTGGATTGTGCCCTGCGGCATCGCCGACCGCGAAGTCACCAGCCTTGAGCTGGAGATGCCCGCGGCGCAGCAAGTACCCACGCTGGAGCAGGCAGCGAACGCCGCAGCGCGCCACTTCGGCCAGGTCTTTGCCCAACCCGTTTTCGCTGTCGCGACTCTCGACGAATTGCGAAGCGCAGCTCAAGCTCGGCAGAAGCAATCGACCGATCCAGACATCCAGCAAGTCGGCGTACCAGTGCAAATTCCCGCGGAGATTCAGCATCTGAACCAGTTGCGCAGCCGCGCAGGGGACGAACACACGGACACTCCCGTTGACGCCTGACGCGCAGCAACCGGGATGCATGGGCCTATATAATCCACTTGGCAAACGGGCGTATCATCGCGTCCCGCATCGCGGCAACAACCCAGTCTGGTCAGGACCCCGGGAAAAAGGATCGAACCATGGCAACCGAAGTAGTCATGCCCCAGATGGGCGAATCGATTTTTGAAGGCACCATCACCAAGTGGCTGAAGAAGGTGGGAGATTCGGTTCAGAAAGATGAGCCGCTCTTCGAGATCTCAACCGACAAGGTGGATGCGGAGATTCCTTCGCCCGTGGCCGGTGTGTTGACTGAAATCAAGGCGCAGGAAGGCGCGACCGTACAGATCAACACCGTCGTCGCCCTGATCGGCGCGGCTGGCGAAGCAGCACCCAGCGCTCCCGCTTCGACACCTGCCCCCGCCTCACAAAACCCCGCGCCTGCCAAGCCCGCCCAAGGCAAGGAAGACTCCTCGAAGCAGCCTGCCACAGCTCCCGTTGCCAAAAACGCAGCTCCCGATGGTGTCGCCGAAACCATCGACGCCGCCAGCGCCTCAGCCTCATCTCCGGAAGCTTCGGAACAGGTCGACGTGAACAAGGTTGGCGCGACCGGCGCGGGCAGCAATGCAGCAGCATCGAGCGGTGGTACGGAAGTGGTCATGCCGCAGATGGGCGAGTCCATCTTTGAAGGCACCATCACCAAGTGGCTGAAGAAGACAGGCGACTCGGTTCAGAAAGATGAGCCGCTTTTCGAGATCTCCACCGACAAGGTCGATGCGGAAATTCCCGCCCCCATCGCCGGCATTCTCAGCGAGATCAAGGTTCCGGAAGGCTCGACGGTGCAGATCAATACGGTCGTCGCCGTCATTGGCGGAAGCGGTTCTGGCAGCGCCAAGAGTGCGCCGGCAGCAGCGCCCGCGGCCACACCGGCAGCAGCCAGCGTGCCTGTTCCCGAACAAGTTGCCGAGCCGGAAACCACCGCCGCAAGCCATGGCGAAAAGCTGCGTTCTTCGCCGCTGGTCCGCCGCATCGCCCGCGAAAACAATCTCGATCTGCGTCTGATTGCAGGAACAGGTTCAGGCGGCCGCATCACCAAGGACGACGCGCTGAAATTTCTCAGCGAAAATGGCGCCGGCAAGATTGCTCCCGCGCCAACCGCAGTTGCAAGACCCGAGACTTCTCCAAGTCCCGCGACGACAGCAGCCGCCGCGACGCCTGCGGCAGCTCCCGTCGCAGCACCGCTTCCTGGCGATCTGGTGCCCATGACCAAGATGCGCTCCATCATCGCGCAGCGCATGGTGGAGAGCGCGCACACCAGCCCGCATGTGCACACCGTCTTCAAGGTCGACATGACGCGCATCGTCAAACTGCGCGAAAAGGAAAAGGCCAAGTACGAGCAGCGCAACGGCGTCAAGCTCACCTACATGCCCTTCATCGCTGCGGCCGTCGTTCATACTCTGCGCAAGTTTCCCATCGTCAATGCCTCGATTGAAACCGGCGCCAATGGCAACGCCATTCGCTATCACGCCAACATCAATCTCGGCATTGCCGTTGCCCTCGAGTGGGGATTGATTGTGCCGGTCATCAAGCAGGCCGAGGAGCGCAGCTTCCTGGGACTTGCCCGCGCGGTAGCCGACCTCGCCGAACGCGCGCGCAGCAAAAAGCTCAAGCCCGATGAAGTCTCCGGGTCGACCTTCACGCTGACCAACTCCGGCATCTTCGGAGAAGAGTTCGGCACGCCAATCATCAACCAGCCAGACTCGGCCATCCTCGCCATCGGCGGCCTCAAGAAAGAGGCTGTCGTGATGACGGATGCCGAGGGCAACGACACCATCGCCATCCGCTCCACGCAGCACTTCTGCCTCGGCTTCGATCACCGCACCATCGATGGCGCCGACGCCGGGAAGTTCATGGCAGAGTTCAAAAAGACCCTGGAAAACTGGTCGGCCGGCCTCGACTGATCGCTGGCCTTTCAAAGCGAGGCGAGCCACCGGTAGACGGTTCGCCTCGAGCTTCATCGCTGCAATCGAATCAGCTCTGCTTTGGTCCCCTCGCGGCTGCAATTGGAGCACGTGAACTGCATGTTCCCATCCTCTTGCAACTCGGCGGACATGTTGAGGATCTCATTCGAGCCATTGCCTCGCTTGACCTGAAACCTCATCGTGTCGCCGTCGATGTGCGGCTCGATCAACGTGTGCGGTTCGGTACTTGCGCTGTAGGGGTGATCGTTGGTTTTCAAAATGAGGTGAAAGACAATGGTGCCGTTGGCTGCCCCGGCATCGTCCGCAAGCGTTAGCGTCACGGCAGGAATGCCGCCAAGATCACCCTGCCAGACGCCACTCCACTTGGGATGCACAAACGGTTTGTCGATCGATACAGCGGCGGTCTGCGCGTGCGCCGACGAGGCTGCGAGGGACACTGTAGCGATCACGATGCTGGCTAGACTTTTCATCATTGCCTTCATAGGCTTCTCCTTCTTGTTTCGCTTGTCTTTCTCGCGATTGATCCTTGCTTCTGTCACCCTGAACGAAGAGCAGCTCCCCATCACTTCCGTCCAATGTAGAAGTGTCATCCTGAGCGCAGCGAGTCGAAGGACCTGCGTCTCCGCTTTGTCCCCGCGTTAGGAACGGACCTGAATAGCTCTCACTGCTGCTTGGCCAGCGTTGTCGTCGCGAGAGTGCCGCCCAGGCCCATGGTCTCGATCGCCGACGAAGGCACCACCACCATCGACCCTTTCTCGCGCATGGCTTCGTACAGCATGTTCATGCCGCGCAGATGCAACGCGCCGGGGTTATCGTTGTAGACTCTAGACGCCTGCGCGAATTGCTCGGATACCTGCACCTCCGCCTCGCCCAGAATGACCCGTGCCTGGCGTTCGCGTTCCGCCTGCGCCTGCTGCGACATGGCGTTTTCAAGCGCCGTCGGAATGCGCACATCGCGAATCTCCACGGACTGCACGGTGATTCCCCAAGGCGTCGTTTTTTCGTCCAAAATCTTTTGTAACTCGCGGCCCAGCGTTTCGCGTTCGGTGATCATTTGCGCCAGTTGATGGCGCCCGATCGATTCACGCAGCGCGGTCTGCGACCCGAGCGTGATGGCCTGGGTAAAGTCTTCCACTTCGAGGATCGATTTCTCCGCGTTCCACACCAGCCAGAAGATGATCGCGTCCACGTTCACCGGCACGGTATCGCGCGTCAGAGTGGACTCCGCGCTGACCGTGGTCACGCGCACACGCTGGTCGACATAGCGGCTGAGCGTATCCACGATGGGGATAAGAAAGAAGACGCCCGGCCCGCGCAGGCCGCGATATTTGCCAAAGCGCAGCACCGCGACCTTCTCCCACTGGTCCACCACGCGAATCGCAAACAGGAGATACAGCCCTACGAGGGCGCCACCCGCAGCGACCAGGGGCGAACCAGATAGCTTTGCGATGGCTGCTGCGGCGGCAATCGACAGTAGACATGCGGTAATTCCAACACTGCTGAAACGCTGATTGACGGTCATAGATCCTCCTCATGCCGGTGCCTGGATGTGTCTTCGGGAGAAAGCTGCCGCAATGCCTTGACGAGTTGCTTTACGGTCAAGCCAGCGGCTCCAGCGCGCGATACGAACTCATCCACCAGCTGCGTCAACTGGCGTTCGCGCTCGCCTTTCGACAATTCAATCTTCTTGTCGGCGACAAATGTTCCCGTTCCCTGCTGCGTGTCCAGCGCGCCGCGAATCTCCATCTCTCGATAGGCACGCGAAACGGTGTTGGGATTGATCGCGAGGTCCACGGCGACCTGGCGCACCGTGGGCAGCTGGTCTCCTGCGGTCAAGAGGCCGGAAGCGACCGCGGCCTGCACCTGGTCAATCAGTTGACGATAGACCGGTACCCCGCTATGCGCATCCAGCCGAAAAGCGAATGCTTTGATTTCGGACGATCTCGCCGATTTGCCACTCTGCTTCATGGGTAAAATAATGTACTAATTGACTAGTACATTGCAAGAAAAAAGTGAAGACCTGCAAATTTTTGTGAAAGCTCCCGTCGTTTGCGACGAATGCAGCCATCCGGCCAGATTTTTGCGAGAACCGCGTATTCCTTGAGGATGAACCGCCGCTCTCCACAGCGACAGGGTTGGCGTGAATCCGGCAGGGTACGATAAAGGGTGGAATTCAGCATGCAGACACGCCCTTGCTGGGTTGAAATCTCGACCAGCGCTTTCGAACACAATTACCGGCTCCTGCGGCAAACCGCCCGTTCGCACGGCCTTGGACGCGCTGCGTCTGAAAGCGAGACCGCCCCGGAGTTGCTGGCCATCGTGAAAGCCGATGCCTATGGCCACGGCCTGGAAATCTGCGCCAAAGCGGCTGAAAAGGCCGGCGCCCGTTGGCTGGGCGTCACCAGTGTCGAGGAAGCCGCAGCCGCCCGCCGCATCTGTCCCGATGCCGAGATCCTGGTCATCAGCGGCCCATTTCGAGGACAAGGCGCAGACGTGCTCGCTCAACGTCTGACATGCGTCGTGTGGGACTCATGGCAACTGCAGGAGATGGCCGCCGCGGCTAACGACGCGAACTCGCCACACGATTCCGTTCCCGTCCATCTCGAACTGGACACCGGCATGAGCCGCCAGGGTGTGGATAGCGAACAGCTCGATACAATCCTCGCGCAGCTTTGCCTCTATCCCGCGTTGCGGCTCACCGCTCTGATGACGCATCTGTACGCCGCCGACGAACCAGACAGCATCACCACTGAAACGCAGTTCAAAACGCTTAGTCTACTGGTAGAAAAAATTCACAGCGCAGGATTGCGGCCGCAGTGGCTGCATGTCGGCAACTCCGCGGCGTTGCTGGCCGGCAGCGCCTGGAACCGTCTGCTTGAAATCTGCTGCCAATTTCAATTGAGGCCGATGATGCGCCCCGGTCTCGCGCTCTACGGCCTCGCCCCGCAGTTTTCTCCATACGAACTACCAGCCGTCGCGGAGTGGCGTCAAGCCTTGCAGCCTGCGCTGACCTGGAAAACAAAGGTAGTCAGCGTTCGCACCATCCAGCCGGGACAGACCGTCGGCTATAACGGCACCTTCGTGGCGACAGAGCCAATGCGCCTTGCGCTGCTGGCCGTGGGCTACGCGGATGGCCTGAAGCGCGCTCTCTCCAATCGAGGCGCTGTACTGGTGAGAGGCAAGCGTGCACCCATCATTGGGCGCATCTCGATGGACCAGACTGTGGTGGATGTCACCGACATTCCCGGCGTGACGCCCGAAGATGAAGTAGTGTTGCTGGGCCGGCAGGAAGACGAATGCATTACCGGGGACGATCACGCCGCCTGGGCGCAGACCGTCTCCTGGGAGATTTTCACCTCCATCACCGCGCGCGTCGAGCGCCGAAGCATATAGTCCAGATCGCGAAGCGTCTGCATCTCCCTGATAATCTGAAAGTAGCTATGTTTCAAGACCTCTACGCCCGTTGGATGTACAGCTGGGAGACGCGACTGACCATGCGCGACGAGAATCGCGTGGTGCGCCCACTGGAATGGGGCTTTGAATGGCTCGCGCCCTTTCTTGAGCAGGCAGGCATCGCCGATCGCGTGGAGAGCCTTGCATCCTCAGGGCAAGACGGCGCAGAGCGCGCCATGGTTGAAATCAACCAGGCAATTCTCGCCAACAGCGATCGCTTCTTCGGATACGAAACGCCGACGGATTTTCGTCTGGAAGAGCGCTTTCCGCAGCTTTTTCCCACTAACGTTCGCCCCGAGACGCTCAAGAAAGATGCCGACCTGGAGCGCCGCGCTAGCGAAGGCAAGTTACAGCGCAGCAAGTTCCTTCGCTTCACTTCGCCGGAGCGAACGCCCTACGCCGAAAACGACCTCGTCAACGCGCGCTGGTATCCAGCCGATTCAGCCAAGCAAGCAGGCAAGCCAAAGCAGGCCATCGTGGTCATGCCGCAATGGAATGCCGACGCTTTCAGCCACAACGTTCTATGTTCACTGTTCAATCGCTTTGGCATTTCCGCGCTGCGCTTGTCGAAGCCGTACCACGACATTCGCCGGCCCAGCGAGCTGGAGCGATCGGACTACGCGGTCAGCGCCAACATCGGCCGCACCTTGTCCGCCACGCGCCAGGCTGTCGTCGATGTTCGCTGCTGCCTGGACTGGCTTGAGTCGCAAGGCTACGAACAGTTTGGCGTGCTTGGAACAAGTCTGGGAAGCTGTTACGGCTTCCTCGCCAGCGCCCACGACAAGCGGCTGCGCGTGAATGCCTTCAACCACGCATC